>CADFKY010000051.1 GCA_902834965.1 Veillonellaceae bacterium | reverse complement strand
ATAAATTTAAAAAGTGTTATAATTTATTTTATATAAGTATAGTTTGAAAGGAGCCCTTTTCATGAAACTAAATAAATTATCTTTGTCTTTAGCAATTACATTGGCCCTTGGCTCTACATTCAGCATGGCTCACGCTGAAACAACTGCGACTCATATAAAATCCGAAGTATCTAATGTGGCTACTAGAGCTGAAGTTTCTGCTAAAGCGGATGAACACCGTGTTGATACATCTGTTAAAAACGATACTAAACGTATTGATACATCCGTAAAAAATGATGCTAAACATGGTAGCACAGTTGTAAAACGTGATGCAAAACATGCTGATGCATCTGCTAAAAACGCTGCTAAACGCACTGATACATCCGTAAAAAACGATGCTAAACGCGTTAACACTTCTGTAAAAAATGACGTTAAACGCATTGATACTTCTGTAAAAAATGATGTAAAAGAAGATGCTGTAAAGGTAGAAGGTAAAAAAGCTGTAAAAGCTAAAGAAAACTTACCTGCTGGTATATACCCTGACACAAAAGATAACTGGGCTCGCGATGCTATCCAAGCAATGACACAAGCTGGTTACCTTTCTGGTTATGCTGATAATACATTCAAACCTAGTGCACAAATCACTCGTGAACAAGCTGCTGCTATTTATGGTAAAGTATTACAACATAACTTAAACGAACAAGAATTAGCTGATATCGTAACTAAAGAGGCCTCTACTTCTTACTCTGATGTAGAAGCAGATCGTTGGTCTAGCTCTGCTATCAAATTAGTAAGTGCTGCAGGCGTAATGGAAGGCACATCTAAAACAGCTTTCACACCTAGCAAAACTATGGACCGCGAACAATTCGTTGCATCCGCCGCTAGCCTAGCTAAAAAATTAAATCTTTCTACACCTGTAAAAGCAGAAAAAGTAACATTTAAAGACGAAGCTAGCATCTCCTCTGCTTACTTGGCAGATATCCAATACATGGCTCAACGTGGCATCGTAGCATCTGGGGCAACAGAAAACTTTAACCCTAAACAACCTGTAACAAGAGCACAAGCGGCAACAATCTTGAACCGCATGCTTAATGGTGCTGGCCTTGCAACACCGAAACACAGTACAACTGAAGCTAAAGCTGAAACAACTGTAAAAGAAGATATAAAGAAAGCTGATACAGCAATCGAAAAAGAGGCCTCCAAAGTAAATAAAGATGCAAAAAAAGATATGTCCAAAACTGATAAAGACATGAAAAAAGAGGCAGAAAAGGCAGATAAAGTAGCCAAAGCTGAGGCAAAAAAAGCTGACAAAGACTTAAAGGGCAACAAAAATGCTGCAGTAGCGGAAAAAGCTGAACCTACTCGCACAGTTCGCCCTGTTCGTCGTAGCACACTAAAAGCACTTGATCAAAAACAACAAGCTGCATTAGAAGACAAAGTATTTTCTGAATTAAATAAAACTTATAAAACAGAAGATGCATTCCAAAATTATGGCGTAATGTACTGGCGTGACAATCAATTACACGTAGCTTTGAAAACAGACAGCGATATTTCCACAGTAAAAGCTAACCTTGCAAACCGTGGTGATTCTACTGTAAATAACTATGTTGTAGTTGAATCCTCCCAATACAGCCAAGCTGAATACGATGCAATCGATACAAACTTCCGCAACTACTACAACAAAAATGAAAAAGCAGGTACAATTCTAGCTACATTCCCTGATGTAGAAAATAACCAACTTTACGCAGTTGTATCTACAGCATCTAAAGAAACACAACAAGGGATCTCTAAATTATTCGGTTCCAAAGTAAAAATGACAGTAAAACGCTAATCGGCGTTACACTTAACCAGCCAAGGCAGCGTATACTCGATAGTACTACGCTGCTTTGTTGTATATCACTATGCATGCCAACTAATTGACTATGATGCGACGGATATAGCTTTTTATGCTGGTGAAAGTTTATATTCTACGGCTATCAAGCGCTAGCCTTTACCATGATTAGGAAGGATTTTTATGTACAAGAATACCCCTCACGCATTACGTGCCCTCGTACTCGGCACATTATTGACTACAACAGTCCTTGGTTTTGCTTCTGCAAACACAACCACTACAACTCATGCTCCTGCAACTACTGTTGAAGCCACTAAAATGGAAACAACTAAAGCACCAATGGCTAAAACAGATGCTACGAAGATGGAGACTACTAAAACAGAAGCGGCTAACGTCAAATCTACTAATACTGCCTCACCTGCAATTGTAAACACCTCTATTGGTACGTCTCAAGATATTCAAAAAATTCGCGCCCACATCTTTACAGATGTGCCTAGTGATTTTTGGGCAGCTAACTCGATTAGCACTGTAACAAAAGCAAACCTAATGAAGGGGTATTCCGATGGTACATTCCGACCTAACCAACCTATGACACGTGAAGAAGTAGCAGCTCTCTTCAACAATATCACAGATGATGGTACGGCCGCCTTTTTATCAAGTAAATTTAAAGATATTACATCTGACCGTTGGTCTGCTCTTGCTATTGAATCTGTAGCTCGCAAGAATATCATCAGCGGCTATGGTGATGACACTTATAAACCTGAGAAATATATGTCCCGCCAAGAGTTTGCGGTAGTAGCAGATAACTATATCCATTACTTAGGATATACCACTGAAGACCCAACAGTTCTTGATAATATAGCCTATGGGGACCAAAAATTTGTAGCTCCTTGGGCACAAGATGCCGTTCGCGAGCTTGCCTATCTTGGGTTCACAAACTACGCTCCAGGTACATTGTTTAACCCTGAAAAATATGTAACTCGTGCAGAAGCAGCGGAAATTGCGTACCGCATGACACAAACAGAACAAGCACTTGCCTTCCACAATACATTGTTCAAGCAACAAGTAGAAAACAAAACAGCTAATATCATCGACAAAGCATTAGGCTATGGCAATGATTTCACCAAATTCCGTCAAGACGGAGCTCTATTCTGGGAGGCAGGCCAATTACATGCATCTTTAACGGATCAAAAGAAAACTGACCTTGTTTCCAAAGCGATTACAGAGGCTCATGATCCACAGCTAGATAGAACTGTAGTCGTATCAAAAGGTAAATTAAATCAGGCCCAACTAGAGGAGTATCAATCCGATGCCATCGCCCTTTACCAACAAAAAGAACCTCAAGGAAAGATCCTTTCCATCTCCCCAAATACTGATACGAGTGCCCTTCTCATTACCGTTGATTCTATTCAAAAATCGACGTTGAAAGCATTTAAAAAGAAATTCCATGATAATGTATTCTTACAATTACCACCGGAACCGCTTACAAAGTCAGACGGAAACATTCAATTTCCATTACCACCGCGCGTAAACTATTATAACGACAAACAATAACATAGACAAAAAAGAACCGCCCCCTTAGGAGCGGTTCTTTTCACAATTAAACAGCTGTTACTATACACACATAATCGAATTTACACAGTTCGATTATTTTTTTGTTACATCATTTTCGCGGTCACGCAAGATACCAACTGGTACATATACCGTACCTGCGCTATGGATTGCATCCACATCTTGTTGCAAGATCATTACAACGGAATAATCATCTGTTGTGTAGAATTCAGTAGGCATTTTATCGATATTTACATCGCCACCTAATTTATCTTTCACATCTTGATTATTATTAATCGCATTCATCAGTTCTTTTTTATTAAGACCACCAAGATCGTACAAGGACAATTGTCGACCTGTTGTGGTATTAAATGTGAAGCCTTTTACATAGTTTACACCATTGGCATCATGATCACGCATAGTATATGTGTGAATCAATACGCTGAAAATACCGTTTTTATCTGTTTTAACATCATAGTACATAACTACATTTGTTTTATCAGATTCTTTAGCATTTAACTTTTCTACATCATTTTGTATTTTAGAAACATACTTTTTGATGGTCGTATTGATTGCTTTTTCTACCGCAGGGCTAACAGATTTAACCTCTGGGAATACTAAATCCAAATGATCTGTAGTAGATTCCACAGGTGATACAGCAACCTCTTTGCGATCCATATAACGATCCGCATTTGGAGCTACCACTTCCACTGCATTACGATCTACTTTAGACGCTTTAGAGCGCAACGCACGATTTTGCTCAGGTGTAGCAGTACTAGAAATACGATATGTTAAATCATTACGATTAACACGTTTCGCATTTGTTTGATTTGCTTGTACATTTACAGTATCTTGCGTTACAGGTATTACTTCGCTTGCTGCGAAGGAGACTACTGGCAATGCAGCAGCCATAATGATGAGTACAGACTGTTTTAATTTCATTGTTTAACCTCTTATTGTTCTTGCTCAGCTTTCATAGCAAGAGCTTCTTCTTTATTGAACTTGTGTGTAACAACACGGCGAACAAGATAGAGACCAGCGAATATGAATGCAAGCAATCCTAACCATTGTGCTGTGCTTTCAAATTCAGGCCCTACTAATTCAAGCGGAGCTTCCCCACCACCAGTTGTAACAGACAATACAATAATAACAGCTATGATTACACCAATCAAGCTTTCACCAACGATCAGACCAGAAGCAAAGAGAACACCACGGCGGTTGGATTGCTCTACATCGTAGTCAGCAAGCTCACCGGCACGCATTTTAGCACGAGCTACAAGATAACGACCTACGAAGTAGCTGATGAAAGAACCAATAATAAGCGGTACTTCTAAAGTAGGTGGTAAATAAATACCCATACCAACAGCCAATGGAGGCAATGTTAAGGTTGCAGTTGTGCTCTTGAGAATCAAGTTGACGATAATCGCCACAACACCAACGCCAACACCGATTAAGATATAGTCCCAATCCATGCTAGAGTTGAAGATACCTTGTGCAATGGTAGTCATCAAAGTCGCTTGAGGAGCAGATAATGCAGCGTTTGGATCCATTTCAGCACGTGGTAACGCACCTGTGAAACCGTATGCTTGATAAAGCAAGTTAAGAACTGGAGCAATTGCAATGGCACCGGCTACAGAACCAAGTAACAAGGCAATTTGTTGACGCCAAGGTGTAGCACCAACGAGTTGGCCAGTTTTCAAATCTTGTAAATTATCATTAGAAATAGATGCAATCGCAATAACTACGGATGTCATAAAGATAGCCATAGCAGTAGCGAACTGAACACCTTCTTGTGTAGCAAATAAATTATTTTCCGCTGCGATAAAGTATACAACTAAGGAAGAAATAATAGTCGCTAAAATACCGATACCAGAAATTGGAGAAGCAGATGTACCGATAAGGCCTGCCATATAGCCACATGCTGCAGCTACGAAGAAGCCAATCAATAAAGCTACTACGATACCTACTACAACGAGTGTCCACATTAATCCTGCACTAATAGGTACGACAGATACGAAATCCCAGAATGTAAATACTAAACCAATAAGAATAAGTATGAATACACCTAAAACGGATTTTGTACTCATATCTGTATCCATACGATGCAATTCACGTTCTGCGGAACTGCTATTCATGGATTTAACAGAAATTTTCATACCTTCGATGATAGGTTTGATTAAGGTAATCAAAGTCCAAATCGCAGCAATACCAATAGCACCAGCACCGATGAAACGAACTTTAGATTTCCAAATAGCCATTGCAAACTTAGCAGTAGCACCGCCATCTGGAGCAAACATGTTAGTGAAGTAAGGCACGAAGCCAGCCCATGCGATGAGTACACCGACGAGGATAGCGATACCAGAGGCGATACCGATAAGATAACCAGCACCTAACAACGCTGTAGAGAAGCCCAAAGGAATTTGAGTAATCCCTTTACTACCTACAGGGATCCAGAAGCTCATGCTATCGCCAAGCACCTTAAAACCATTTGCACAGAGGCTAATAAGACCAGCTACAAAGCCACCGGACACGATGTCTGTCATACCAGAGCTAGATTGAGGACCTTGTTCACCATTGTGAGAGCCAACCTTCAAAATTTCTGCTGCTGCACGACCTTCAGGATATGGTAGATCGCTATTCACTACCATGGCACGACGCAATGGAATGGTGAATAATACACCTAGAGAGCCACCACAGGCACAGAGCAGGAATGTTTGCCAGAATGGAAAGCCATTCCAATACCCAAGCATGAGTAAACCTGGCAAAATAAAGATAATGGCGGACAATGTACCAGCCGCAGAAGCCTGCGTTTGTACCATGTTATTTTCAAGAACATTAGAATCCTTGAAGAACCGTAAAATTGCCATTGAAATAATAGCTGCCGGAATGGATGACGAGAACGTCAAACCTACCTTCAAACCGAGATATACGTTAGATGCTGTAAAAATAACAGTAATCAATGCACCAAGTAGCATCCCACGTAACGTCAGTTCCGGCAGATGAAGGTCATGGCTCGTAAAGTCATGTTTCATAAGTACTTACCTCCTCTGTGAAATCATAAACTTAAAACAATATACTAAGCTACTTCCATTTTATCGTGTTAAAGCGATGATTTCAATATATATGCGACATTTATAATGTATACATATGAAAATTATAAATTTAAGTTTCCCACAAATATCTTGAAAGGTCTATTCTGTATCCAAAACACTTTATTAAGCGTGGTAGCCCTCCAAAAGCCTCCAAAGCTATCCACCCTGCTTCGCAGGGCCGCTAAGTCGTTTTTGGAGGACCCCCACGCTAATATATACCTAATCGTTTACCCTAAAAATAGACCTTTCATTATTCACCAAATAAAATATTTAATTTATAATTTTTCTACATATAACGCATTATCAATCTTACATATAGATTGAAATCATAAAGGTATGGGGAGAAGGAAAGCGCAATATACATCCCCTTTCTTATATGCGCATTATGCATATACACCTATCAATTATATGAAAATAGAAATCATTCTCTTTTATTCTGTACAAATATACAGGATTTTATATAATTAAAGTACCGACAATAGAGTCGGCATGTCTTTTAAGGAGGTTGTAAACATTATGGAAACAAGAATTGAATACGATTCAATGGGACCAGTCGAAGTCGACGCTAGACGAATTTACGGACCTCAAACGC
>CADFKY010000050.1 GCA_902834965.1 Veillonellaceae bacterium | reverse complement strand
ACTTCTTTGCCTACTGTTAAGCCCAATTCTTTAACAGATTGAACTGTAATGTCAGCAGTAATGATATTATCGTTACCTACATTAATTTTCACAATTGCATTTACGGCACCTTCTTGAATTTCTACGATAGTACCTTTTAATTGGTTTCTTGCGCTTAATTTCATATTTGGCTCCTTATAAGAATTATATAATACATTCAAATTTATATTTATTATATCATTATATATAAAAAAGGCCATGATGTATATCACATCATGGTTTTTTATGCATGGAGCGGGCGAAGGGAATCGAACCCTCCTCTCAAGCTTGGGAAGCTCGCATTCTACCGATGAACTACGCCCGCAGGATGTACATATTGTATCATATATGTATCTATACATTCAAGTAAAGTTAGTCGTCATGAATATACCTATAGTGGTAGTTGTATTGTATTGTTATAACAATAGAGGTATAAAGTAATAGAAAAGGAGGCATATGTATGTCAAAGATTTATAAAATCCATAAATGGTTATCTATAATATCTGTAGTGTTTTTCTTAATGTTTTGTATTACTGGGCTTATCCTTATGTTTAGGACTGAGTTAAATGCATGGGCTCAAGGAGGAACACACAATACTTCATCATCTATGGCTATGAGTCAACAAGAAATGTCAATTTTTAATTATGCTGATGAAGGAGCTTCATTAGTTAAGCAAACCTATCCATCTAAGGATATTTTAAATATTTCTCCTGCTATGGGGGCTGGACATATTTTACGTTATCGTATTATTGATTCAGCTGCTACCATAGCTCCTCCAGCACGTATGGGAATGGGTGGTGACTATGCATTATATAATCCTAATACGAAAGCTCTCATTACTACGCATCATGAAACATCTGCTCATCCTTGGGTGCGCAGTATATTACATACTCTTCATCAACTACATACGCGATTAGATCTCGGAAAAACTGGGATTTATATTGTAACAATTTTATCTTTTTTATGTGCTTTATCGATTATTTCTGGTATTTTCTTATATGGTCCATTTCGTAAAAGTTTTGCAAAATCTGCAGTATTGTCAAATCATATGAAATTAAGTTCATTGCATCGAGAGTTTGCAATGGTTGCTACTGTATGGGGATTTATCTTATGTATTACAGGTGTATGGATAGGTGGATTTTTTATTGCCAATGACAGCTATAATGCAGATGTACTACATACTGCAAAGCAAGAGCTTTCATCGGATCAATCCGAAATTTTACAACCATCTGAAGCTATTTCTCGCATTATGAAAGCTTATCCAGATCGTCAGCTTATATCTATTGATTATCCATCCAAATTTAATGACCATCACTATGCATTTTATTTAGGTGCTGAAAATGATGATGATCCTGCTATGTTTTTGGGACAGCCTGTCTATGCTAATTTACATGCTGATTCTGCTAAGGATATGTATTCTACAAAAACAATACCATGGTATTTTACTGGTATGACTACAATGATTAATCTCCATATTCATAATCATAATACAATGGTGCTTAAAATATTATGGGCCATCTGGGATATAGTTCTTATTATAGGTATTATAACAGGCATTATGATGACTATTATAAAGAAATTTGTTAAATCTCGTGCTATGGAATCTAGAGCACCCGTTGAGATACAACATGTTTGGCGTAAACCTATCCTTTATTGTATTTTAGTTCTCCTAGGTTTTATTGTGCCTCTTTGGTCTAATCCAATCACAAATAGTATAGCTGCCATTTGTTTAAGCATTCCACTTATTGGATTCTTAATTTCTCTGATCAGAGGGAATAATTATTAATCAGTATTTTATTAGCTTGCTCCATAAGTATAAGTATGTCGCAAATGTTTGATTACTCTAGACTTAATCCGCATGGTTCATCATTAGTTTATTGATTATTTTCGAAATGAAATGATATAATTAATTTAAATAAATAGTTTTTATGTATGAAAACCTGTATTTATATTTATATTAAAGAAAGTGGTAGTTACTATGAATTATATAAAAGCATTTATTCAGTCTGAATCATCTGGCGGTATTATGCTCTTATTAGCCGCTATTCTTGGTGTTATTACAGCAAATTCTCCTCTAGCAGAACAGTATTTCTCCTTAATGCATGTGTTTTGGGGACCTATGGATATACTGGAGTGGGTAAATGATGGATTAATGGCTCTTTTCTTCCTATATGTAGGGCTAGCAATTAAATCCGAAATGATTTCTGGTGAGCTGAATACAAATTCAAAACGACTACTACCAGTATTAGCTGCTCTTGCAGGCGTTGTGACACCAGCTTTAGTATATTTCTTAATTGCTGGATCTGTGCCTGAGTATACTCATGGTTGGGGAATTCCAACAGCTACTGATATTGCATTTGCCATAGGTGTAATTATGATGCTCGGTAAGCGTGTATCACATGCTATGAAAGCATTTCTTTCTGCATTGGCGGTTATAGATGATTTAATTGCTATTATTGTTATAGCTATCTTTTATGGTGCTGGTGTTGATTTCCCATACTTGATTGGTGCTGCTATCGTTACAGGTGCATTGTGGTATACTAATAAACAGGGGTATGTGAGACCTGTATTATATGGTGTATTAGGTGCAGCTCTCTGGTACTTTGTATTAAAGTCTGGTGTTCATGCAACCATTGCAGGTGTTGTCTTAGCTATGACTATTCCTGCAACAGGTAAACTTGATGGTGAAACAGTATATCCTATGCTTAAATGGGCTGATAAACTGAAGAACTGGGTTAATTTCTTGATTATTCCTTTATTTAGTTTCTTAAATGCTGGTGTATCCTTTGCTGATGTTTCAGCCGATCACCTATTCCATCCTGTTGTACTAGGTGTTTCATTAGGTCTTATTTTAGGTAAACAGTTTGGTATTTTTTCTGCTGTTTTCGTTTTGGTTAAATCTAAAATTATCAAGATGCCTACTAATACAACATGGCCAGAGGTTTATGGTACAGCCATTGTTTGTGGTATTGGTTTTACTATGAGCTTATTTGTGGCCACATTGGCATTTCCACCTGGTGTAACTCAAGAAATGTCTAAAATTGGTATCTTTATAGGATCTATTATTTCTGGTTTATTAGGTGCTATAGTTTTAATTGTGGCTTACAAAATAAGATCTATTAAGAACAAATAATAAACTTATTATATTAGGAAGGAATCATATGGAACGGATATTTGTACTTTTACGTTCTCCTGGTTCGGCTACTGCCGTTTTATTAGGAGCTACACTTATTGCATTAATCGTAGCGAATTCTCCATTGGCAACACAATATATGTCTCTGGTTAATTTAAAACTAGGTCCATTAACAACGATGGAGTGGGTTAATGATGCATTAATGGCGATTTTTTTCCTCTTTGTTGGATTAGAAGTAAAACGTGAATTGGTAAGTGGTGAGCTTAATACGAATGCTAAGCGTATCATGCCAGGTATTGCTGCATTATTTGGTGTGTTAGTACCTGCTATTATTTATTATCTTATTGCAGGCTCTAGTGAAGTGTATGTTCATGGTTGGGCTATTCCAACAGCGACAGACATTGCTTTTGCTATAGGTGTTATAACTGCATTGGGATCTAGAGTTCCTAACTCTATGAAGGTCTTTTTGACCGCCTTAGCTGTTATTGATGATTTGATTGCTATTATCGTTATTGCTATATTCTATGCATCAAATCTGAATCTTTTCTATTTATTTGGTGCCGTTGTTGTAACGGGTTTATTGATTTACTGTAATCGGTCTGGTTATGTTAGATCTTTATCCTATATCATTCTTGGTTTGATTCTATGGTATTGTATACTTCGCTCTGGATTACATGCTACTATGGCCGGTGTAATCTTGGCGATGACAATTCCAGAACGCGGTAAGATTGGTCGTAAATATGTTAGACCAATGCAACATTGGGAACATTATTTATCTAACTGGGTAAGCTTTGTGATTGTTCCTATTTTTGCTTTCTTTAATGCCGGTGTAAGTCTTGCTGGATTTGGTGTAGCAGATTTAACACATCCTGTTGTTTTAGGTGTTGCACTAGGCCTTATTTTAGGTAAACAAATTGGTATCTTTGGTGCTATGTTTGGGATGATTAAGTTAGGTATTGTACCTATGCCAGCAGAAGCTAACTGGAAATTTATTTATGGTACCTCCATTGTATGTGGTATTGGTTTTACTATGAGTATATTTGTTTCTGTTTTAGCTTTTGATCCAGGTCATGCTCAAGAGATGGCTAAGGGTGGCGTATTAATAGGTTCCATCATTTCTGCCGTTATTGGCTATATTTACTTACGCATTATTGGTGCTAAGCGTAAGGAATGCCATATAGGTGTATATCATAACTGCTAAAATTAAATAGTTATTATAAAAGTCTCCATTATTGACTGTCTATAAAATCAAAACGTAAAAACTTTACTTGATTAGGTAGACTTTAATGGAGATTTTTCATTGCTATACTATATTTCTATGATATATATGTAGTACTAGATTTGAGATATAGTTAAAAACGTGCATTATATATGCATTTTTTGTATTGCTATCTCAATATGGTTTATAGATTATTTAAAACTGTATAGTATACTACTGGTGTAAGGTGAGGTGTATATGGTTAAGAAAATAATTATCGCATGTACGCTTGTTTGTATGACTACAATGGTATCTTCCATATCATTGGCAAAAACGATTGATCGGGGACAACGGGGGCACCATGTTAGCAAGGTGCAAACCATGTTAAAGCATCAAGGTTTTTTACATGATTCTGTAGATGGTATTTACGGTCATAATACGGAACAAGCTGTACGGAAATTTCAAAAGTCAAAGGGACTCGCTGTAGATGGTCGCGTTGGTCCTAGTACGATGAATGCTTTAGAAAAGATGGAGACTCGTTATGGTGGACATGGTACAGAATTAAGTCATAATGGTGTACCAAATAAATACTCTCGCGTTTTAACTATGCAAGCTAGTGCTTATTCTGCTCAAGATCCTGGCAATGGTAATTATACGGCTACAGGTAGTCGCTTAAAGAAGGGAATCGTATCTGTAGATCCAAAATTAATTCCATTAGGTACGCGATTATACATTGAAGGTTATGGTTATGCTGTAGCTGATGATGTTGGTGGCGCTATCAAAGGTCATAGAATTGACTTAGCTTATGATTCTCGTTCTGAAGCATTGCAGTTTGGTCGTCAAACTGTGAAGGTTTACGTTTTATAATAAAAACTCTCTAGTACATATAATAGTGTAATAGACTATAAGGTCTAAACTTACAGTATTACATGAGGACTAGAGAGTTTTTATTTTACCGAATTATAGTGTTTCTATAACCTCGAATATTCGGAAATTATGGTATAATAAATATAGATATATTTGAAATAACTCATGACATTTGTTACATGAGTGTAATCAATAGTTATATGATGAATGGTAAAGGAAATTTTATGGATAAAGTACGGCGCGTGGAACGCATGGTGGCAATGACTAAATTGTTAGTTGATTCACCGCAAAAATTGATTCCTTTAAATTATTTCTGTGATTTCTTTGGCATGGCAAAGTCTACAGTTAGTGAAGACTTAACCTGTGTGAGACAGTCTATGGAGCATTTTCAGCTTGGTACATTAGAAACTGTAGCTGGCGTAGCAGGCGGAGTGCGTTTTATTCCTCATCGTAAGGGGACTCAGGCTAATGATATTTTACGAGATGTGCAAACTCGATTGATGGAGCCAGACCGTATCATTCCTGGTGGGTTTATTTACATGTCTGATATTTTATATGATTGGCATGTAATGACACGCCTTGGAGAAATCATTATGACCCGTTTTATGGACCGCAACCCTGATTATATTCTGACCGTTGAAACGAAGGGGATTCCTTTAGCTGTCATGGTAGCACGAGCTTTCAACAAACCTCTCGTCATTGCTCGTCGTGATAGTAAGGTGACAGAAGGGTCTGCTATTAGCATCAACTATGTGACAGGATCCTCTGGTCGTATTCAAACGATGACGCTAACAAAGAGAGCGATTCCTCCTAATGCTAGGGTTTTAATTATCGATGATTTTATGAAAGCAGGGGGCACTGCAAAAGGTCTTAAAGAACTTGTTGTAGAAATGAGTGGTGTCGTTGTTGGCACTGGAGTTCTTGTAGCAACGGCAGAGCCAAATCCAAAATTAATCGATGATTATGAATCACTATTTACGTTCTATGGTATTGATGAAAATACAAAGAAAATCAACATAGAACCAGTATTTGATGAAGAATAAATAATTAATATTAGATACATTATAGTTAGATATAATGACTTTATATCACATATTGGACAATGGGCTAATATGATATAAGTACTATTAAAAAGTCAGATATATGAGAGATAACAGATAGGAGATTACTATGAATATTGCAAGCCTTATTTTAGCTGCTGGTAAGGGCACGCGCATGAAGTCTAAATTGCCAAAGGTATTGCACAAGGTTGGCGGTAAGGCGATGGTAGAGCGCGTTCTTGAAACGGTTCAGTCTATCGGTACAAATCGCGATGTGGTTATCGTAGGCTTTGGCGGTGATGCTGTTCAAAATTACTTGGGTGACCGCGCTGAATTCGTTCGTCAAGAAGAGCAAAATGGTACAGGTCATGCTGTAAAAATGGCTCAACCAGTGCTTGGCGATTATGATGGTACTATCTTATTACTTTGTGGCGATACACCACTTGTTACAAAAGAAAGTTTAGAAGCACTGTTAGAAGAACATAAAAATTCTGGTGCAGCAGCGACAATTTTAACAGCTCATATGCCAGATCCAACAGGTTATGGCCGTATTATCCGCAATGAAGAAGGCTCTGTAGTTCGCATTGTAGAGCAAAAAGATGGTAAACCAGAGGAATTAGCTGTTCAAGAAGTTAATACAGGCATGTATGCTTTTGATAGTAAAAAATTATGGCCTTGCTTAGATCAACTATCTGATGATAATGCACAAGGTGAATTGTATATTACCGATGTAGTTGGTATTCTTGTAAATGGTGGCGACAAGGTAAGCGCGTATATGACAAAGGACTTTGAAGAGTCTCTAGGCGTAAACTCTCGCTTGCAATTAG
>CADFKY010000049.1 GCA_902834965.1 Veillonellaceae bacterium | reverse complement strand
ATATGTACACAGTAGATAATTATGATGTCATCGTCATCGGCGGTGGTCATGCTGGTTGTGAGGCGGCTCTCGCCGCTGCCCGCATGGGTCATCGCACGTTGATGGCGACCATCAGTTTAGATAATATTGCGCTTATGCCGTGCAACCCTGCCGTGGGTGGTCCTGGTAAAAGCCATCTTGTTTACGAAGTTGACGCATTAGGCGGTCAAATGGGTATTAATGCGGATGCTACGGCTATCCAAATGCGTATGCTCAATATGGGTAAGGGACCTGCCGTTCATTCTTTGCGCTGTCAATCCGACAAGATTAAATATCAACATTTGATGAAACAAACATTGGAGAATACAGATAATCTCAATGTTAAGCAAATCATGGTGACTGAGCTTAAGGTTGAGGATGGCAAGGTAACAGGCATCGTTACAGAGCTTGGTGAATTTTATGGCGCTAAGGCGATAATTCTTTGTACGGGTACCTATTTGAAAGGTAAAATCCTCATCGGCGATATCGATTATGTGGGCGGTCCAAATGGCCAACGCGTAGCGGAACATTTCTCTCAATCCTTGCTCGATAATGGTATTGAATTGATGCGCTTTAAGACGGGTACACCAGCACGTGTAGATAAACGTACTTTAAACCTCGATAATATGGTAGTTCAAGAAGGCGATGCACATCATCACGCATTTTCTTTTATGGATGAATGGATTAACCGTAATGAAGATGTATGCTGGTTGACGTATACTAACAAGGAAACGCACGAAATCATTCATAGCAATATTCACCGCGCTCCTATGTATAGTGGCAAAATCGAAGGCGTAGGCCCTCGTTACTGCCCTTCCATCGAAGATAAAGTAGTGCGCTTTGCTGATAAAGAACGCCATCAATTATTCGTAGAACCAGAAGGTACGGGTACAAATGAAATGTATGTACAAGGTATGAGTACATCTCTTCCAATGGATGTACAATATGCGTTCTTGCGTACCATCCCAGGCCTTGAGAATGTTGAAATTATGCGCCCTGCCTATGCTATTGAATACGATTGCTTGAATCCAACACAATTAACACCAGCCCTTCAAGTGAAACATATTGAAGGTCTCTACTCTGCGGGTCAAGCCAATGGTACATCTGGCTATGAAGAAGCGGCTGCACAAGGTCTTATGGCTGGTATTAACGCAGCATTGTGGCTTGAAGGTAAAGAACCGTTCATCCTTGCTCGCTCTGAAGCGTACATCGGTGTTCTCATCGATGATCTTGTAACAAAAGGTACAAATGAACCGTACCGCATGATGACAAGCCGCAGTGAATATCGCTTATTGCTTCGTCAAGATAATGCAGACATGCGTCTTACGGAAAAAGGCCGTGAAATCAGTCTTGTAAAAGATGATCGTTGGGCTAAATTTACAGCTAAAAAAGCTGCTATCGAGGAAGCAATGGACATGTTACGAAATACACCTGTCAATCCATCCAAGGAAACACAAGCTTTGCTTGAAAGTTTAGGTACAGCACCTATTAGAACAGGTATTCACGCTTATGATTTAGTAAAACGTAATGAACTCTCTTACGCCATCGTAGCCGATGCATTTGGTTTGAAACGCTATACACCTGATGTAGAGGAAGCTGTCGACATTTCTATTACTTACGAAGGGTACATTAAGAAGCAAATGGAGCAAGTCGATAAGGTTCGTAAACTAGAAGAAAAAATTCTTCCAAAAGAATGGGATTATGCACAAATCAAGGGTATTTCCCTTGAAGCTCAACAAAAGCTCAACAAAATTCGTCCTCACTCCATCGGCCAAGCAAGCCGTATCTCTGGCGTATCACCTGCGGACGTATCTGTTCTGTTGATCCAACTCGAACAATACAACAGAAGTA
Organism: Veillonellaceae bacterium; assembly: GCA_902834965.1. Next base: position 5,337 of record CADFKY010000049.1, on the reverse strand, counting down.
AATAAAAATAGCATGTAAAAACATGCATTTTATATGAACTTTTTAGAAGATATTTCTTACAGATTTTAAAAGATATTTCCTACAAATCTTATTGTCATATACATATTAGACAATTCATTAGGAGTACTTATGAAAGAAAAATACGATGTGCCTATAGCACCTCAGTCTGAATTTGTTTCGTACATGATGGAGCAAATGAGCCGTTTTGGCTTGCCTTGTACGGAAGAGCAAGCCAAAGACTTTTACATGTATTATGCGCATATGATTGAAACAAATAAATATCTCAATTTAACGGGTATCACAGACATGAAAGAGGTCGTGGTTAAGCATATGATTGACTCCCTCTCCTGTTATGATTCTGAAATTATCAAATCTGGCATGATGATTATCGATGTTGGTACCGGTGCAGGTTTCCCTGGTATTCCATTGGCTATCTATGACCGTAGCCTCAAGGTTACCCTGTTTGATTCTTTGAAAAAGCGGCTTACCTTTTTGGAATCGGTTATAGATAAACTAAAACTGACGAACTGTACTACCTTACACGGACGTGCGGAGGATTTGAGTCACCAAGATTATCGTGAAAGCTTTGATATTGCTACGAGCCGTGCCGTGGCACGCTTGCCGATTCTTTTAGAATGGACTGTGCCATACGTAAAAGAAGGTGGCTACGTCGTTGCTCTAAAAGGCGCTATATACGAAGAAGAAGTTAAAGAATCTAATAAAGCCCTTAGCACACTAAAAGCTACTATCGAAGAAGTAAGAACCGTTGCATTACCAACCTTAGAGGATAAACGAGCAATCGTGTATATAAAGAAAATTGGAAAAACACCAAAACAATATCCACGAAAACCAAAAGAAATCAAAGACAAACCATTAGTATGATTTTTACTAGTACATACCGTGTGAAACTTAATAAAACTAGTAATACAATACAAAACAAGTACAAAAAGAGGATGCAAACCTTATATTTGCATCCTCTTTCCTTTTCATTAGGAATGACTTAGCTCGTTTTTTATCCCCCTCCCCACTACCTATTAAATGATATCGTTTACAACAACATTTTATGGAGGAATTATTTTGATATAGGATAAATTAGTTTAAATGAAAATAGAATACCTTTCCCTAAGGACGACTTAGCTCGCTTTGGAGTCCGTGGGAAAGGTATTCTATGCAAACATTAAAATGACTTATATGTGGTCAATAATATGTAACGTTGTATCGATATCATTTAAAGGCATAATATGTACGCCTGCTGCAATTTTCTTGATTTGTTCAAGTGTTTCAATCGCAATTTCTGTACCCGCTTCTTTACCACCTTTTTCCATGCGGTCCAAGATTTCTTGAGTAAGATTGATTCCAGGCACTTTTTCATGGAGGTATGTAGCCATTTTAAAGCTTTTAAGTGGAATCAAACCGAGCATGATAGGCACATCGAATTCAGACATCTTGTCAATGTAGCGTTTTGCCTGTTCTAAATCGTAAATTGGTTGTGTTTGTACAAAGTGAGCGCCATTTTTAATTTTAGCAGCTAATTTTTGGCGTTCAATCTCTAAATCTGGAGCACCAGGATTACCAGTTGCACCGATGTAGAAGTTTGTAGGTGTGTCTAGGTCATTACCTGCAAGGTCTTTGCCTGCATTTAATGTCTTAGCGATATTGAGTAGTCCCATACAGTCGACTTCAAATACGGATTGTGCAAATGGATGGTCCCCATTATCTGGTTTATCACCAGTGAGGGTTAAAATATTATGCACGCCCAACGCTGCTGCACCGAGTAATTCAGATTGCAATCCGATAATATTACGGTCGCGGCATGTAAGGTGGAAAATAGTTTCAATTTCTTTGTTATGTTGTAACAAATAAGAAAGAGAAATTGGGCTCATGCGCATTTTGGACATAGGGCTATCAGCGATGTTGATAGCATCCACCTTCCCTTTCAAACGGGCTGCTTGTTCGAAGGTCTTTTCTGCAGAACTGCTTTTAGGAGGATCTAATTCAACAGTAATGGTGAACTGCCCTTGTTGATGTTTTTCTCGTAATGTCATCATGTACCTCGTTACTATACATTATTTTTCTAGTGTTTCAAAGAAGTCATTGGCGTGGTTAACAGCAGCGATGCCGTCTTTAGCGTAGATATCTGCGCCTGCTTGGTCTGCGTAGTCTTGAGATACTACGGCGCCACCAACCATGACCTTAGTTTTAAGGCCTGCTGCACGGATAGCAGCGATGGTATTGTCGATTTGTGGCATGGTAGTCGTCATCAAGGAACAGATGCCAACGAGGGCAGCCTTGTTATCTTTAATGGCTTGTACGATAACTTCTGGGTCAACGTCCTTACCAAGGTCGACGATTTTGTAACCATTGTTTTCGAGCAATGCTGCTACGATATTTTTACCTAAATCGTGAATGTCGCCTTTAACTGTAGCTACGACAACGGTGCCTTTATCTAAGCTTTCACTAGCAGGAATAATTTCTTTAATGGTGTTGAAAGCAGCCTGCATTGTTTCAGCAGCAAGCATTACTTGTGGTAAGAATAACTTACCAGAACCAAACTTATCCCCCACTACGTTCATCGCTTCAGATAAGCCTTTTTTCGTAAGATCTAATGGATCGATACCATCTGCTAAGGCTTTTTTTACAAGATCAATGATAGCTTCTTTTTCGCCTTGTTCTACACATGCGCGAATATTGGCTAAAGGATCATTACTATCGAAGGATTTTTTATCTGGCCCTTTAGGAGCAGTGTTACCAGGAGCGGTAGTTTCGTCTTCATAGCCGTATTCTTTAATAAATTCAGCAGAACCTGGGTCCCAGCCTAGTAAGGTAGTACTGGATACAAATGCTTTTTTTGCTGGATAATTGAGTGGATTCATAATCGGTGTTGTTAAGCCACATGCGAGGGCCATTGTTAAGAATTGGCCGTTCAAATAAGGACGTTGAGGCATACCGAAGGAGATATTGGACAAGCCCATTACTGTTGGGAAGCCAAATTTTTCTTTATATAACTGTAGCGTACGCAATGTTTGGCGTGCACTATCTTCACCACTAGCAAGTGTTAATACTAATGGATCGAGTAATAAATCATGTGGTTGAAGACCATAACCGTAAGCGCGATTTACGATACTTTCAGCTAAAGCAACGCGATCTTCTGCTTTTTCAGGTAAGTCACCACTACAGATTGGCAAGCAAAGCAATGCTGCACCATACCGTTTAGCTAAAGGCATTACGTGCGTAATAGACTCCTCCTCCCCATTTACAGAGTTGATGAGGGCACGACCTGGATAGTTTTTAAGAGCTATTTCCATAGCTACTGGGTCTAATGTGTCAATGGATAATGGTGTTTCTACGAGCATGGATAACTCGAAAATGGCACGTTCCATTAAGGGCGATTGATCCATGCCAGCTACGCCCATGTTTACATCGAGGATATCTGCACCTGCCTCTACTTGGTCTAAGGCATCTCGTTTTACACGAATGAAAGAACCATCGCGCAATTCTTGAGCAAGGACTTTACGGCCAGTTGGATTAATACGTTCGCCAATGATAAGTGGTTTTGTATGATGGCCCAACTCTAAAAGTTTAGTACGGCTTGTAATAATTGTTTTAGGTGCAATGTGGGCGCGTTCTTTTGGCGTATGAGCTTTCACAGCATCGGAAATAGATTGAATATGAGCTGGTGTTGTACCACAGCAGCCGCCAACATAGCTTGCACCAGCATCAACAATTGGAAGCATCAAAGGCCCCATCTCTTCAGCTGAAAGTGGGAATACAGTTTGTTTATTTATTAATTGAGGCATACCGGCATTTGGCTGACAGCTTATTGGTAAATTTGTAACGCTTGCAATCTCTTCGATAAGTGGTGTAATTTGTTCAGGTCCAAGGGAACAGTTGATACCAATGATATCAGCCCCTATAGCTTCTACGATAGTAGTTGCTACTGCTGGTGGTGTACCTGTAATAGTACGACCGTCTTCACTAAAAGAAAATTGACAGATGATTTGTACATCATCTTTTGTCTTCCCTGCTGCTTCACGAGCATCTAAAGAGGCTAATAAAGCGGCACGCATTTCCTGTACGTCGATGATAGTTTCAATGATAATAAAATCAACGCCACCTTCGATTAATGCTTCGGCTTGTTCACGATATGTATCATAAATGGAGTCAAAGCTCATATTGCCTAATGGTTGTAAAAAACGACCTGTAGGTCCCATAGAACCTGCTACACGAGCAGTTGGTTTAGTCTCTGCAATGGCTTCTTTTGCTACCTTCACAGCTGCAATATTGATTTCTCTTACGCGATCCTGTAAATCATAATCTTCTAATTTAAGACCACAAGCACCGAATGTATTGGTAGTGATTACATCACTGCCATGTTGTAAGTATTGAGCATGAATATCCTTTACTACTTCTGGTCTTTCAATATTAAATAGCTCTGGACAATAGCCTTCTTCTAAGCCTGCCGCTTGAAGCATTGTGCCCATAGCACCGTCAAATATATACATAAACATCTTCCTTTAACATCCTAAATTACAATGTTTCACGTGAAACACTATTGTATTGGTTGCCCCTTCATGGCAATACCAGAAATGTCGGCAGTAGTTTTACTACCTTCCTCTTCTCTCCCATCTTGGGTGTTGACTGTTGCTTTCTCTGGTAATTTTCGAGATGCACAGTTTTGTTGTGAACAAGATGTACAGCCTCGTTTAGTTTTAATATCTTCATTTGCAGGCATTAAACCAATAATAGCTGTTACAGATTTACGTGGGAACAATAAATAATTCTCTGTAACTTGTAAACCGATTAGCTCGGTTTTAATAATTTTAGCTAATTCAGGTTGAATCTCTAGTGGCCAATTGCCATAACCAGGACTAAAACGCCATGTTGGCTTATACCCCTGTTTTTTAGCAATCGTATTGATTACTTCGTTTACCTGATCAGCTACCTGCTCTACTGCAGTTGTAGCAGCTGCATCAAGTAATAAACCCACCGTATAGTTACCTTGTTTAAATAACTGCTCACTACGAATTTCTACATCTTCACCTACTGTTACGCCTAACACGTATACCTTAGTAGATTTTTCTAAGTGTTTTTCGATAATAGACCCTTCAATTTTTAGGGGTGGATTACTTAAAATAGTCTTTGTTTCTGCATCGTAATCATATTCTTGATATACACCCTTAGGTGTAGCCAATAATTGGATTTCCTTACATGCTTCGTCAACATAATTTTGTGGGAAATCCTCAGCGTGACGAAGTCCTGCGTATCGTTTTACTTCTGCTTTATCGATGGCAGGAAGCATTCCGTTATAGATGGGCATGGAAACGCCTCCTCTTCAAA
>CADFKY010000048.1 GCA_902834965.1 Veillonellaceae bacterium | reverse complement strand
TATAGCTTGTATTGCCATCAAAGACAAAACCATGTGTATCTGTAATAGCACCGTGCTTAACTAGTGTTTGTAATGCTGTATACGTCCAATCATTTGGCGTAATCACACCTGTACTCACGTGATGTTGTGCTTTGCTAGAACTACTAACAGTCTCTACATCGGCACTCACACCATCTACCATAGGACGTGCGCTTGGAATAGCAATGCTTTCAGCATGCACGAAACCAACAGAGGCAACGAGACATAATGCACCGATGCCAACAGCGCGACGAAGTAAATGTATGTGACGTGTATATTTTGTATTCATAAGAGTCTCCTTAAAATTACATTTGATACAATCTATTATATGAAACCCCTTATCATACGTCAACTCTATAACCTTACACACCTGTATAAATCAATATTTACAAGACCTCAGGCTCACTTGAGCCCTTACACCTTTAGGTCCATCCCCAGTAAATACCACAATAAACAAAAAGACCTCACATCGCGTGATGTGAGGTCTCAGCATGGCGGAGGATTAGGGATTCGAACCCTAGCGACGGTAACCCGCCCTAACGATTTAGCAAACCGTCCTCTTCAGCCTCTTGAGTAATCCTCCATGCTTTACTGGGTAATCATATCATACCCAATAAGGCATTGTCAATCGTATTATTTCAACATAGATTCGATGAACTCGAAAACCTCTAACTACTAGTTTAACTAATAGTTAGAGGTTCTATCCTTCTATATTATATGCGGTTTTATTACACTATATTAAATATAGTATTCTATGTAATCATCAGGAATTTTCTTTTCCTCAGCCTTACCGTTATTAGTGCGACGAGGTTTACGGACATACATATTTTCTGGATCTGTTTCAAAGATAACCATATCTTTAGGGATATCATGTTTGATAACGAGGTTACAACCAATTTTAGTGCGTGCCCCAATGGTAATATCACCTAAGATTTTCGTGCCTGTACCGATGAGTACTTCGTCTTCGATGGTCGGATGGCGTTTTACCTTTTTAGAGGACATGCCACCTAACGTCACTTGGTGGAACAAGGTCACATTATCCCCTACGATTGCCGTTTCACCGATAACGACACCCATGCCATGGTCGATAAATAAACCACGACCAATGGTAGCACCTGGATGAATCTCAATGCCTGTGACATGACGAGAATGAAGAGCTACGCGACGGGCCAAGGTTGGCCATCCCCCCTTATAGAGGCGATGCGCAAAGAAATGCCAGAACAAGGCTGTAATATGCGGATATGTCCAAATGACCATCCACACATTCGTTGCAGCAGGGTCAGAATCCATTACGCGTTTAATATTATATTGAATTTTGCCCCATAATTCGCGTAAACCTTGTATCATAGCGACTCCATCTCAAATAACTCTACTCATATATAATATATAGTATACAACATATGTGGTATGTATTCCTATACATAAGATGCTTTATCTATGCGAAATCCGTTATTTTACATATTCATTATTGGCGAAGTCCAAAAGGGATAAATATTTTTCTACCCCATCCGGCGCAATAACCACAATATTCGCCTTTGGCTCTTCACGAGCAATACGCTTTGCCGCAACGATAGCTGCCCCTGAGGAAAGGCCAATAGAAACACCGCTTTCACGCATAAAGGTTTGTACCTCGCTGAAAGCCTCTTCATCGCTTACAGTCTGTATACCATCCATCAAGCTTTGATCAAAGTTTTCAGGAATAAAACCTGCCCCAATGCCTTGAATTTTGTGAGGACCACCCTTGCCTTCCGTAATGGCTGGAGAACCTGTTGGCTCTACGGCGATAGCCTTTAAGTTAGAATTATGCTCTTTCAACCGTTTTGCAACGCCTGTGAAAGTCCCGCCAGTGCCGATACCCGCTATGAATACATCTACCTTTGGCACTTGTTCTACAATTTCAGCACCAGTTGTACGATAATGCATATCTGGGTTTGCAGGGTTTACAAATTGGCCCAATGTGAAAGCATTTGGATATTTATCTAAAATTTCATTAGCGCGTTCAAGAGCACCTCTCATACCCGTTTCTTTCGGTGTTAAGATAAGTTGCGCACCATAGGCCTTAATAAGTTCACGGCGTTCTTTACTCATGCTTTCAGGCATAATAATAACAGTTTTAATATGCAAGATGGCGCCCACCATGGCAAGAGCAATGCCTGTATTACCGCTTGTGGCTTCAACAATAATGCTATCTTCGTGAAGGTGTCCTTTTTCCTTAGCATCTTGCAACATGCCAAGTACTGCACGGTCTTTCACAGAACCACCTACATTATATTTTTCAAGTTTTACATAGATATTGGTATTTGGTAATTGATATACCGGAGTTTTACCAATCAATTTAGTTGTTTGATTTGTGACTATGCTCATCTGATCCTCCTTTTGGCGATAGATGATAAAAATCGTCCTCAGGAACATCCCAAGGACGATATGAATTTCACCTTGTTATTCTCTATACACTGGATATAACCATTTGTGTATTTCCATAAATACACTCATACTCTATCACCTGCATCTATGCATTGTCAAGAGAATGAGAACCGCTTTTAAAACCCTAAAAATACAGGAAATAACTAGGTTTATTTATAATTTTGTCAGTGTCTCTACCACCACATCCCAGGTAATAGGCACCTTAATGATAGCTAGCGCAAGCCCAATAAAGATGACTGCCCCTAGTATAACGGTAAGCCGCGGAATGATGGCTATAACAGTGCTATTCGCTACGTTATACGCCTTACCTATGTCATAGTGTAGCGCTACATATCCCCACAAAAATCCTGCTATCAAATACGTCGCTACATAAGTGTCCAGTATGATATGCGTTGATGTCATCAATTCAACATGCATTAATCGATTGATGACTGGTGAAAGTAGCACATTAGCGAGTATAGCTATAAGCTTGAACCATATAAGGCATATAATATAAGGCCACATAGTTCTCATGGTCATCCGCAACATATAAAGCAGACCAACTATACCTGAACCCAACGTGCCCTTTGTATGTGCCATGTACCGTTCCATCCAAGACGGTTGTTCTTTGCCTTGATGTAGTTGATCATAATGAAATGATAAATTTCTTTCGCCATGAGCCAAATCGACGAGGCCTAACACTTGTAACAATACTAAAACAAAGACGAAAACAACGCCAATCTGGAAGCTTTCACTAAAGAATAGAGCCATCGGGTCAAATGTTAGCTCACGCAGAGCAGACAGATTGCCATAAATTTCATAAAATGCAGCATATATGCCATTTGTTATGAGTACATCCACGATAAATAGGGTCAATATAAAAATAAGATACCCATTCCACCGAGTCCATCTGCTAAGATGTGACAACTGTGTATGCTCCCCTACGATTATGGATGCAGGGTGAATAGACAAGATCACACCAATCATAAAAAACATTATGAACGATGTGCCCATTGTTATATATTCATATACCATATTAACGGTATGCTACGCGTTCAGGCTGCATGTCGTGAAAATGAAGGCGCTCTTTTGCCGTCTTCTCCCAGTCTGTACCAGGCTTGCCATAGTTTGCGTATGGATCGATGGACAAACCACCACGCGGCGTAAACTTACCCCATACCTCGATGTACTTAGGATCCATCAACTTGATGAGATCTTTCATGATGATATTGATGCAGTCCTCGTGAAAGTCCCCGTGATTGCGGAAACTAAATAGATACAATTTCAAAGACTTGGACTCCACCATTTTCTTATCTGGTACATAAGAAATGTAAATGGTCGCAAAGTCTGGTTGACCTGTCATAGGACACAAGCTTGTGAACTCAGGACAGTTAAACTTAACGAAGTAATCATTATCTGGGTGCTTGTTATCAAATGCCTCTAACACCTGTGGTGCATAATCAGTTGGGTAATCGGTCTTGTGACCTAACATCGTTACCCCTTGTAACTCTTTTTCAGATCTGCCGGATGCCATAAGGAACCTCTTTCTATATCTTCTAGAACTCTATAATTAAATATATTGAATAATTCATGTAACACTTAATTATAGCATATAAAAGAATACACTACTTATAGAGATAAATGATTTCAGACTATAGTTAAATGACCAGTTCATCCTATGTCTCTGCATAAACTATCCTATCTCCATACTCTAGTTCAATTATATTGCGCTCACATATAGATTGTACAAAATTAAAATTTATAATAAAATATTCATATACATTTGGTAATGTTAGTTTATTCAGAACGATATAATACCTTATGGAGGTCACTTATGAAATTAAAACAGCTTATTTTATCTAGCATCGCTGTAGGTGCTTTAGCTTTCACATTTGGCACAGTACAACCTGCACAGGCGGCTATTGGCATGGAGAATCCAGGTCCAGCCAAGAACCTTGAAAAACCAGCATCTGTTACGACTGCTCATCACATTAACGTAGATGGCAAAGTAGTTGAACCTATTAACGGTCAACAAAATGTAATCTATGTAGACGGTCAACCACTCGTAGCATTGCGCCAAGTATCTGAAGCATTGGGCTATAAAGTAGCATGGGATGAACCTACTAAGACAGCATTAATAGATATGAATATCGCTACACTAGCAATCCAACCAGACTCTGCTGAAGTAGTACGCCATGGCAAATTAAAGATTATCAACCTTGATACATCCGAAACCTTCTTGCCTGCAGCTCGCAAAGTAGACGGCACAATCTTTGTAAAACCTCAAGTGTTCAAGTTATTATTGAACGACGTAAAAATTACAAAGGATGAAATCTTCATCGCCCCTCAACGCGCACAATTAGCATCTACTACAAATACAGAAGTATCTCACAAGAATGAACTCAACACATTCTTACCACCTTCTCAAGAGGATGTGAAGAAAAAAGAAGATCCTAAAGCTACAGAAAAACCTCTTATTAAAATCAAAAAATCTTTAGCTAAAGATACTGTAACTACAAACGATCAAACTCAATCTACAAATACATCTGAATACCAGCGTGCTAACGGATTAGATCGCTAAACGAACTTAATAGATTTTTCCACAAACTTATTAAGGCTGTAACGTAATCTAGGCAAATAAAAAGGTCCCATAACGGGACCTTTTTATTATATATAACGTATATAGTTATTCAAAATTAGTTTTACCAAATTTGATGGCTATATTATCTGCCAAAACCATAACGGTTAAGTGCTGTATTACCACTACCATATATAGCCATAATCTTCGCCATGAAATAGTCAGCTACTGCTAGAGAGTATGCTGCAATATCATTGTAATCAGAGTATTTTGGTGCAACATTAGTCACAGTAATGTTTTCAATAGTAGTACTAGCTTTAGGAGTAGTCAATTTATTTGTAGTAGGTGCAGGATCTGTAACAGTTACTGTAGAACCCATAGCTGGATTAACATAACCTGTTGGAGTAGATACCGGTGGACGTTGGGAATCAGTATATTTGTAGCCATAAGAAGCGTCTGCTTGTTGTGGTGCTGCTGTAACAGCGCCAAAAGCAAGTACAGCTGCGGCCAAAACGATAGAGAATTGTTTTGATGCTTTCATAAAAAACCTCCAAATAACACAAAAGTATTTTATCAAAAATTATGATAACGGAGATTTATTATAAACCATCTAAATAAATGCACAATGAAAGAGAGTTAATATCATTTTATTTCATTTATCACTTTATTTTGATACCTTTGAAAGCATCTTTCACCTCATTCATTTGGCGTTTTACATCACCAACAGATTCTTTTACATCATCGGGAACCTTGATACTATCTATACCTTTAGCTGAATCAGAGGCACGCTTACTATTTTCACCAGCTTGCTTCATCCCAACTTTAATCCGATCCATGTTCTCATCAATCTCATCGAAGGACTCGTCATAGAGGATAAAATTACTGCCCCCATGCGATGTAATGTTAAGAGGCCCCATGGTGAGTTGCCCATTATCGATGCGCAACGCATCTGTAGAAATGGTCGTAATATTCGTATTAACTGTCACATCACTAAATGATAAATGACGTCCCTTATTATGAAAGTTTCCTGTAATATTTTTAATTGGAATGAGCATATAATGGCCTTCACCAGACCAGAAATTTCCCCACACCTCCATATCACGAGGCTTACCTTCGCTTTTAAAGTTCAAATTAGCCGATACAGGAACGACGAACTCAGGTGTTTTAAGGGCCTCACTACTATCTAAATCCTTAGCTACTCCTGTAATGGTATAGGCTCTTGTATCTAAATTGTATACCCCTTTTGCCTCTAATTTGCCACTGTACACATTAGCATTAACATTTTCAAAATTTAAAATGCCATCTTGGTATATTACATCACCCACGACGTTTTCAAAGGTAAGCGCAGGAATACGTAAAATAGGCATCGTTACACGGCCTTTAGCTAACGGTCGATTAAAATCACCTGTTACCTTTGTCAACAAGGTCATAGCATCGTGAATATTATCGCCAAAACCAAGGGATGCTGGGTCTACGCCTTTCACATCAAACTGTAAATCCAGTTGAGGCATGCGATGCTTCAACACATCCTTTAAATCAACGCGTCCTTTTAGTGTCATTCCATCACCAATAGCGGTTCCACCAAACTTACCAGTTTCCATATCAACGCGAATAGCGCGCTTACTATCAAGATGAATTTTAGCCTCTACATTCTTCATCACATAGTGACGATTTTTCTGAAAGATTTCTAACTGATTATTTCTAAGTGTAATGGTAAGGTCCAAATGTTGGCCTTCCCAATTAAAATTACGAACCTTCTTCGCCAATTCCTCTTGCCGAGCTTGAGTAGTCTTTTTAGGCGGCTTAGGACGCGGTTCTACCTCATCGAGAGGCTTATTCACATCTGGCGAGGCAGGTACGAAGTCGAGCCGGTTATCATCGTCCAAATCGACCACAATGGTCGCATCATTTAACTCGATCCCGTTTATGGCAGAAGCCTTAAAGTTACGAGTGACTACGTCCCACATATTAACGCGAATCTTACCACTTGGAACGGTCAGTAATTCACGACCTTCTGGATCCTTCCACACCAAATCGGTAAAGGATAATGTCCCCCACGGCGTTGCAGTTAAGCTCTCTACGGTTACAGAACCACGCATCATCGTTTGTCGAGCCATAACCTCGTTGAAGATAACGCCCATCCCACGACTCGCTATCGTAGCCAATACAAAGAAAATAATCGCTCCAATGGCAAGAAAGGCAGCAATGCCTTTTAGACCTTTCTTATACAATTGTTTATATTTTGTCCAATAGGAACGTA
>CADFKY010000047.1 GCA_902834965.1 Veillonellaceae bacterium | reverse complement strand
TATCAAGGTAATGACGATGTGGATTTTCAAAACGTTGTTCTTCAGGCCAAATTTCAGTTTCTAATTGGTCTTTAACATATTGACGAAGCTCATCTAAGGTTGGTAATTCTACTAGTAATTTTCCATCCTTAATAATGAGTTGTTTCATTTCTTTGAAAGTACAGTTTTCAAAGTACAATTCACGCCACGGTTGTTCTGGATCAATATAACGATATGGTTCGGTTGTATCTGGTACCTCTTCTAACAATGTTAATAAATCTGCAATGGCACGACCTTTCTCATTGTACACGCGGTACACCTTTTTAAAGCCTGGGTTCGTAATCTTTTCAACAGATTCGGAAATCTTAATACGAGGCTCCCATACGCCATTTTTTTCAACCCCAGCAATCTTGTAAACTGCACCAAATACAGGATCGCTCTTAGAGGTAATCAGTCTTTCACCTACCCCGAAGATATCGATAGGCCCGCCTTGGATTAACAAGGATGTAATCGTATATTCATCAAGGCTGTTGGAAGCCATAATTTTACAATCTTCTAAGCCTGCTTTATCAAGCATGCGGCGTGCTTTTTTAGCTAAGTACGCCAGGTCACCAGAATCAAGGCGAATCCCTTTTAAACGTTTTCCCATAGGTTCTAATACATCTTTAGCTACTTTAATTGCATTAGGTACACCAGAGTTTAGAACATCATAGGTATCAACGAGGAATACAGCTCCATCTGGATAGACTTCAGCGTAAGCTTTAAAAGCTTCGTATTCTGAATCATGATACATAACCCAACTATGAGCCATAGTACCACTCACAGGGATGCCAAATTGTTGGCCTGCTAAAACAGTTGCCGTAGACTGCACCCCACCGATATAGGCTGCTCTCGCACCATATACAGCGGCATCCACATTGTGAGCTCGACGTGCGCCAAAATCGGCTACAATACGACCATCTGCGGCACGAACGATACGATTGGCCTTAGTAGCGATAAGGGACTGATGATTCATCATAGTTAGCACTGCAGTTTCTACGATTTGTGCATCTATGAGAGGTGCTACGATAGTAATAACCGGTTCATTGGGATAAATAATCGAACCCTCTGGGAATGCATATACATCACCAGTGAATGAGAAATCTTTTAGATAGTTTAAAAACTCCTCACTAAAGATACCTTGAGCCCGTAAAAAATCAATATCACGTTCATCAAAGTGTAGATTCAAAATGTACTCAACGATTTGTTCAAGACCACCAAAAATGGCAAAGCCACCCTTGTCTGGATTGCGTCTGAAGAATACATCAAACGCGACGCGATCCGTGTTTTCATGTTGCGTAAAATAGCCGTGTGCCATGGTCATCTCATAAAAATCCATAAGCATACTAATATTGCGACTGTCGTGTTGCATCGGTTCACCAACCTTCTAAAATCTAATGGATTTGTAAAATCGTTAATCGTATAACCTCATTATACATTATTATTCCTATATAGCTAGTCTCTACATGTGCTAATGCTTGCATTAACTATCCTAATAATCATTCTTGTGATATAACTATATATATACTAATTATTTATATATTCCATATATATGTCGATGAAAGTTATCACTGAAACAAATACAATTATTAGTATTAATTCGTATACTAATAAAATTACTACGTATTCAGTGTAATCAACCAATATATATATCTATTATTTACATCAGAATGAAAGGAACCATTATGGAATCAATCGTTCAAGCAAAACGCGTATTAGAAATATTTAAAGAAATGAGCCAAATTCCTCGTGAATCTGGCAACGAAAAAGGCATTAGCGACTATATCGTAAACTTCGCTAAAAACTTAGGTTTAGAGGTTCATCAAGACGACCAATATAATGTAGTCATCAAAAAACCTGCATCCCCAGGTTATGAAAATAGACCTTCTATTATCCTACAAGGTCATATCGACATGGTATGTGTTCGTGATCACGACTCTAACCATGACTTCACTAAAGACCCAATTGCCAACATCATCGAAGGCGAATGGATGCATGCAGACCACACTACATTAGGTGCGGATAACGGTATGGGTGGCGCGATGATGCTTGCTATCCTTGAGGATGATAGCCAACAACACGGCCCTATGCAATTATTGTTCACTACTAATGAAGAAACTGGTATGGATGGCGCTTTCGCTATTAAAGAAGGCCAAGTAAGTGGTGATTACTTACTCAACCTCGATACAGAAGTAGAACACGATTTTACTGTTAGCTGTGCTGGTGGTTGCCACGTTCACGTAAATATTCCTTTATTGCGAGAAAATAACCAACCTGGTTATGATGCAGGCTTATCCCTTACCGTAACAGGCCTTAAAGGCGGTCACTCTGGTATCGAAATCTGCGAACAACGTGCTAATGCTAACCAAGTATTAACACGCGTACTCTATGACATTCAACAACAATATCCTGTATGCTTAGCATCCTTTGAAGGCGGTGTAAAACATAATGCCATTCCTTCTAAAGCAGTAGCTACATTATCCGTACGCGCTGAAGATGTAGAAGCCATCAAAACTTTAATTGAATATCAAGAGAAACAATATCTCCATGAGTATGGTATCCAAGATCCAGGTCTTAAATTTGTCGTAGAAGATGTCGCAACACCTGATGTAGTCTATGCGGATGATACAACAGAAGCCCTCATTACTTACATCTATCTTGCACAAGATGGTGTTCATTCTGTAAGCAAATCTATCCCAAATCTTGTAGAAACTTCTGACAACATCGCAATCGTACGCGAAAATGAACATACTATTGAAGTACTCATCTCTATTCGTAGTTCTAACAGTAACAGCCTTGAATTCTTAGCAAAGAAAATGCTTCTTCTTGCAAAAACACTTGGCGTATCTGCAGAACGCACTGGTGGCTATCCAGCATGGGAATATGACAAAGGATCAAAACTTGAAGAGCAAGCTATTTCCTTACATAACGAAATGTTTGATACACCAGCTAATGTCAATGCTATTCATGCCGGTCTTGAATGTGGCTTGTTAAAAGGTGTACTACCAAATACACAAATGATCAGCTTTGGTCCTACTATCGTAAGCCCACATACACCAATGGAACGCGTTCATTTACCATCTGTTGAAAATGTATATGTATATCTAAAAGCTTTATTAGCTAAGTTACAATAAACATAAAACAGTAAATAATGACTATATACTTTATGTATAATTTGATATACTAAAGGTAATCTAATTAGAGATTTATATAACGAATTCTCTTCTCACCCTCCTATAAGGAGTTCAGTCAACTCTCCCTCGACTGAGTCTTCTATAGGAGGGATTTTTTTATATTCTTCTCCCAAAATTTGAAATTAATATTTATTCATAGAGGAGTATCTCTTCATATATACGTAAATCAATATATACAACACTTTTCACAATCAATTATGAATATTAAATACATCTGTCACTATACTCATATAAGGTATATAACCAATATATTTAATGAGAATTTTAAGAAAAATAGTACTTTCATAACTATGCATATACCCTAGGGTGTATTTTCTGTGTTATCCTATAGGTGTATACTGTGTTTACATTACTCAGGAGGTACGTATGATCCCTATTGTTATCATATCCGGATTTCTAGGGTCTGGAAAAACAACATTTTTACAACACATACTAAAAGAACATAAATCTACAGATAAAATTTTAATTATAGAAAATGATTTTGGTGAAACCAGCCTCGATGCAGCAAATCTTGCAAAAACAGGGGCTACCATTCGTGAAGTTACATCTGGCTGTATTTGCTGTAGCTTACAAGGAAATTTCCAACAAGCACTGCTCGACATTCTGCAAAATTACGATGTAGATACCATCTATATTGAACCATCAGGAGTCAGCAAATTAAGCGAAATCATCCATACATGCGAGGATGAAGAGATTGCAAAATCCGCCTATGTTCATGCATCGGTAACCACCGTAGATGCCATGCAAGCACCTATGTTTATCAAAAACTTTGGTCTCTTCTTTAAGGATCAAATCACAAATAGTGATGCCATCTTCTTAAGTCATACCGAAGATATCCAACAAACAAGCATTACAAAACGTATGATTCACGAGTTAGCACCAAATACTCCAATTCATGAAGAAGCATGGAGCACCATTGCGTTACGAGACTATATCAAACGTCTCTATCATTGTCATGATGACAATTCCTTACATGATGAGCATCTATTTATGAGCCATACATTCAAAGACTTGCGTACACTCACTCTATTACAGTGGAAAACTATCTTAGAAGGTATGCCAGATACCGTACTCCGTGCTAAAGGGATTGTACCGACCGTCGAAGGACCTCATGAGTTGCAATACGGTACCCATTACTGTTCCCTATCCCCTAGTGAGTCCACGGACTATAGCTTAGTTGTTATTGGTACAGATTTTAATGTGCCAATGGTACATAACGAAGTGTGTCAATCATGATACCTGTTTATATCGTTACCGGATTCATCGGTTCTGGTAAAAGTACTTTCATAAATGAACAACTACAACATCGTAAAAAGCTGGGCGGCACGGCATGTATCAGCGCCGAAGAAGGTGCTGTATCGCTCATCAAAGAAGGATTACAACTCAATCCTGATAAGCTTAGTGCAATTACACCTAATGAACCTGATACATATAGTTCTATAGCTGATGAAATCGCAAGCTATGTCGACAAGGTAAAGCCTAAAGAAATATGGATTGAATGGAACGGTATGATCAGCTTTCACCAACTAGAAGCCTTGCTATATAGTGATAAGCTACGCCATCTATTACAAATCGAAAAGGTATTATATCTTTGTACAGACCAATTCGTCGCATCCATTTTGCCTGGTTTAGGTAATGATGTAACAAGCCAATTATATAGTGCCGATTGTATCATCACAGAAACCGATACACATCACGCCTTATTACGGACCTATAACAGTGACGCCAAGATTGTAACAGCGCCTGCGCCAGAAAAGGTAGCAGAATTATGCCGCAATTCTACGTGGGGTCTCATACCAAATCTATTAGTTATCGGCATTACAGCCTACATACTATTAGTCACTGCATTCCGTCATGATATTCCTTACTCCATCCACCAATGCTTTGCCATCATTACAGGGCTCATTATCGAGGCTATCCCGTTCCTATTATTAGGAACCATTGGTTCAACAGTCATTCGCTATTTCGTTCCACAAAGAATACTGCTAAAACTATTAGGAGATCACTCTTGGAAGAGCTATGGTGCCGCCATGGTTAGTGGCTCAGCCTTACCAGTTTGCGACTGTGCTATTATTCCATTATTTAAAGCACTTACAGATAGAGGTGTACCATTATCTGTGGCCCTCCTATTTATGCTCGCCAGCCCAATCATCAATCCTATTACCATTCTATCCACCTGGTATGCCTTTCCAGATAATCCAATGATTTCTGTATGGCGTATCGTACTTGGCCTTGGCGTAGCTTTATTGGTGGCCTTATCATTCCGTTTTATACCACCATCTACGTCTATGATGAAAGCTAAAACGGCACAGAACCTAAGTTATGAAGAAATCGTCTTAGAAGCATCGAAAAGTAAACATATCAATAAAAGAAAGTTACTCATTCATATGGAAAAAGAGTTCTCCCAGCTCTTATTCTATTTCTCTATTGCAGCTTGTGTACTATCCGTAGTTCAAGTGTATGGAAAGCCTTGGCTCATCAATGCCGGCATCACATTACCTGACGTGTGGGCCATCCCAATTCTGCTAATATTGGCGTTCTTCTTCTCTGTATGCTCTACATCAGATGCTATTATAGGCAAATCCTTGAGCACCCTGTTCCCTATGAGCTCAGTCATGGGTTTCCTTATCTTAGGACCTATGCTCGATATTAAAAATGTATATATTTTAAAACAATATATGCCTACATCATTTATTCTTCGTCTAGGCTTAACAATTGTTGTTATATCCTATTTAGCAGCATTAGGTTTTCAATTCTTTTTAAGCTAATGTTTAGTCATTACTATTTCAGTTCTTCATGAATATAAAAGGAGATGATTCTATGAAATTAGGGCTGAAAGATCGCTTTTCCATTGTGAAAGGCTTACTTTACCTCACCTTAGGTATCTGCTGTGTATACCTAATCGTAACCGGTCGTTATTTGAACTATATCGCACCACGATATGAACTACTGCTAGGTATTAGCAGTGTAGCTCTCATACTAGGCGGATTGGCTACGGTTATTTGGGCTCCATCGCGCTATTATAAACACAACTGGCGCTCTATCGTGCCTATCATTATTCCCGTAGTTTTACTCATCGTTCCCCCTGTCCTTGTACCTACAACAGGTGTTCAAGGTGCAGCACGAATCAATGATGATACAAACAACTTTGACTTTACAAATGATGCCATCGGCGAGGTTATTACAGTTAATAGTGAAAGCAAAGAGCCTGGCATTTCTAAAGACAAAAAAGAAATCGTGTTAAATTCAGATAATTTCTATCAAACCATCGTAAAGGTTGGATCTAATGTAGACCAATACAAAGACTACACTGTATATATGACAGGTTATGTAAACCGCGATGATAACACGCTAAAATCTAATGAGTTTACCATCTCTCGTATGGCTATGTCCTGCTGCATTGCTGACGTGGCACCGATTGGCATGACCGCCTATAAACCAGATGGTGATAGCTTAGCTAATGAACAATGGGTTTCTATCGAAGGCAAAGTATCTACGCGAGATTTCCACGGTCGTCAACAACCATACGTAGAAATTACAAAAATAAAATCAGCAGAACCTATTTTAGGTTATGTATATCCTTAAACAAACAATCTTAAATCGATAGCCTTAAAGAAGCTTAAATAAATATATAAACAAAAAACCGAGGCCTAATGCCTCGGTTTTAATAAACATATATTTAGCAAACATATAATAGTATTATATAGGGACTATATTATCGATATTATCGATGTAACTCTTTAACAATTCGTTTGCCAAGAGATGCAGCAACAGCACAAAGGAAGATGTCTGGACCTACGGGAATTAAGAAGCATGTAATAATAACGGCCTCCACCCCAATTGGTTTACCTAAGTACAAATTCATAATGAAGTACAAATAAATCATCCCAAGGCCATACACGATAAATAAATTTAATATAGATCCTGCTAATAATCGTTTAAAGGACAATGTTTCCATAGACTCTGCAATACGGCCCACTGCATAAGCACCTACCATAAAGCCAATTAAATAACCAAAGGTAGGTTGTAAAATGTAACCAGGACCACCACCAGATGTAAAAATCGGTACCCCAATTAATCCTAAAACAATATAAATGCCAACACTAGCAGCTCCTAATCGACTGCCCAGTACAATGCCTGCGAGGGTAGTAAATAAGATTTGTAATGTAAATGGACAATTTGGTAATGGTACCCGTAT
>CADFKY010000046.1 GCA_902834965.1 Veillonellaceae bacterium | reverse complement strand
GTACAAAGATTTCTGGTTCATGTAGTTTAGCACGGAATACCCAAGCAATTAAAGCTGGAATAATGCCAACCATAAACATACCACGCCATCCAATGATAGGAATGAGTAATGGTGTTAACAAAGCAGCGGCCAACACGCCTAATTGCCAACCAAGAGCAACATAGCTTGTCGCTTTTGCACGATGCTGTGCAGGCCAAGCTTCAGCAGCGAGGGCCATACCAATACCAAATTCACCACCTAAACCAATACCTGCGATTGTCCGGTAAATAAGAAGATCCCAATAGCCTTGAGCAAAAGCACAGAGGCCAGTAAATACTGCAAATAGAACGATAGTCCAAGTCAATACACGAACGCGACCAAATTTATCTGACAAGGTACCGAAGATGAAACCACCAAGTACAGCACCAACCAAGGTCCACGTTACAAGAGACCCAGCTTGACCTGTGGTCAAACCTAAATCTCCAGAAATTAGTGTCAGCATAAAACCAAGAATTAAGAGATCAAAGCCATCCATGGCATAACCAATAGAGGAACCAATAACAGCTTTCCAACTATATGAATTTATTTCTTTCATAATCTTTCCTTTCGCTACTCACAGGTAACAATTAAAGAAAGAACCCCTCTATACTAATCACCGGCTCATAGATTGAAGTCTAATGAAAGGCTTAAGTATATGGGGGCTCTTTTAGTCTATAAATATATTATACACTATTAATTAGTTGCGTTCTTTGATTTCAATTTTAATGGAATTGAAGAATTCTTCGAATGGTACGGAACCTAATTCGTCTCCGCCATGTTTACGAACGTTAACTGTACCTTCTTCAACTTCTTTATCACCTACAACAAGCATGTATGGAACTTTTGCCATTTGTGCTTGGCGGATTTTATAGCCAATTTTTTCGCTACGATCATCCACCTCTACACGTACATAGTCGCGATGCATTTGTTTTGCCAATTCTTTAGCATATTCAACATGTTTTTCAGAGATAGGTAAGATTTTAACTTGTACAGGAGCCATCCAAGTTGGGAACGCGCCTGCATAGTGTTCAGTTAAAATACCGATGAAACGTTCCATGGAACCGAAGCATGCACGGTGAATCATGATAGGACGATGTTTTTGACCATCTTCGCCAACATATTCGATTTGGAAACGTTCAGGCAAGTTCATATCCAATTGGATAGTACCACATTGCCATGTACGACCTAAGGAGTCTTCGATATGGTAGTCAAGTTTAGGACCATAGAATGCACCATCGCCAGGGTTGATTACGTAAGGAATACCTTTTGCTTCAATAGCATTGCGCAATGCTTCTGTAGCTGCTTCCCAGATTGCATCATCCCCCATTGCATTGTCTGGTTTAGTAGACAATTCTACATGGTATTTCAAGCCGAATTGGCTATAAATACGGTCGAATAATTCGATAACTTTCATCAATTCAGATTGCATTTGATCTGGCAACATGAATACGTGAGCATCATCTTGAGTAAACGCACGTACACGGAATAAGCCATGTAATGCACCGGACAATTCATGACGGTGTACTAAACCAAGTTCAGCATAACGTAATGGGAAGTCACGGTAGGAATGCATTTCGTTTTGGTAAACCAAGATACCGCCTGGGCAGTTCATTGGTTTAATTGCATATTCTTCATCATCAATAATTGTAGTGTACATATTTTCACGGTAATGGAACCAGTGACCAGATGTTTCCCACAATTGTTTATTTAAGATGATTGGTGTGCGAATTTCTTCATAATCAAATTCATGGTGAACTTCACGCCAGAAGTTTTCCAATTCGTTGCGAAGTGCCATACCTTTTGGTAAGAAGAATGGGAAGCCAGGACCTTCTTCTTTGATAACGAACAAGCCTAGTTCTTTACCAAGTTTACGATGGTCGCGTTTAGCTGCTTCTTCAAGTAAGTGAATGTATGCATCAAGTTCTTCTTTCTTTTCAAATGCTGTACCGTAAATACGTTGCAACATTTTGTTCTTTTCATCGCCGCGCCAGTATGCACCTG
This sequence comes from Veillonellaceae bacterium, assembly GCA_902834965.1. The sequence continues at coordinate 5,574 of CADFKY010000046.1, read as the reverse complement.
CAATGCTTTGTAATTTGAAAGCTTTCACCTTACCAGTGGATGCTACGTGAGGACCTGCACAAAGATCGATGAAGTCACCTTGCGCATAGCAAGAGATAACAGCATCTTCAGGAAGATCTTCGATCAATTCTACCTTGTAGTCTTCGTTTTTAGATTTGAAGAACTCGATAGCTTCTTGACGAGACATAACGGATTTAGTAATCGGTAAATTTTCTTTTACAATACGGCTCATTTCCTTTTCGATTTTACCCAAATCTTCAGGAGTCAAAGTATGTTCCATATCGATATCATAGTAGAAACCTTTATCGATAGCAGGACCGATAGCCAATTTTGCTTCTGGCCATAAGCGTTTAACTGCTTGTGCCAAAACATGAGAAGCTGTGTGACGTAATGTGTGTTTACCACCATCTTCTTCGAATGTTAAGAAAGCTACTTCAGAACCATCTACAAGTTCTTCGCGAAGGTCTGTTAATTCACCATTTACGTTAGCAGCTAGTACTTTTTTAGCCAAGCTGTTAGATAGTTGTTTTACTGCTTCCCCAAGAGTAGTGCCAGCAGCGTATTCCTTTGCACTACCATCAGGTAAAATGATTTTTACATCTGCCATTTTTCTTTCCTCCAATTTATAAACTAGGATAGTTGGATTTTGGTAATAAAAAAAGACCCTCTATCCCTACAAACAAGGGACGAAGATCATTCGCGGTTCCACCCTAGTTAACTACCTATACGAATATATGTGTATAGTTAATTCACTTCATTAAGCCCGATAACGGTGGCGGCCGTATTTGCCTACTTAGGTTCGACAAATCAGTTTAAAGGGGGTAACTCTAATATATGTGTAAGGCATTTCCAGCATCTGCCTCTCTCTGGTACACAGGGATATGAGAATCATGTCCTTTGCATAACTTTTACTAGATTATAGTATCATAGAGAATCAAAAAATTCAATACAGTGTAACTGTAAATTTCACAAAATCTATAAATTAAAGAAACACCTTTAAACACACCATATAAAAACGGCCCGATATAACTGATATGTACTCCCTTTACGGGTTGTCCATTAAAAGGGGGACATATCAAACTCGAGCCGTTTATTAAGATTATCATATATACGCTAACCAATGTAGCTGTACTACAGCTCACTGTACATGAGCTAGATTATTAGCGTTTGAAGTTTGTAGATAACATAGCACCAATTACTTTTTCCAATTTGCTATTGGAAAGATCTGGGCCTTTGTAAAGTGTTAAGAGTACATCGTTAGAGTTATCTTGTTTAGAAACCATCATGACACCACTACCACGAGCACCGTTATCGTCGTAATCTTTTGCTACGATAACGAGGTTCAAGTAATGATCCTTCATATATGTGTACACTTTACTTGTACGCGCAGAGGAACCAATCATTTTTGCCATGCTCATACCGCGGTTGAATACAATTGTATTTGCATTATGTGGGTTTGCCGCTAATTGTTGTTTTTCCTCTTCATTTAAAGGCATGAGATTCACCATGAGGGAATCACCCATTTTACCACGGAACATAGCTGGCATTGTTTCGCGCACGTCTTCAGGAATCCCTGTGTCAGCAGTCAATTTTAATTCCTTAGGAACTGTCATGTATAGAACGCCCTTGCTGTTTCGGCCTACCTCTGTTGTACTGAGGTCTACGGCGCTAAGCATAATGGAATCTTTAATAGTGGCTACTTGATTTGCCAATGGCTTTTCAGGAATGCCACGGCTTGCCAATTGTACGTCACCAGATTTAGTTTTTTTCAAGGTTTCTACATCCCAGTTAGCACCTTTTTTGTCAGCATCGCTAGCCTCTGTGAAAGCATTCGCCCCATCTTTTGTGCCTACATACACGTAAGTTTGAGCTGGGATAATTGTATCTGGCGCACCAGTTTTATTGAACGCTGCACCATATACAACATTAGGAATCACAGTGGAGCCAACTTGTAAATTATTATTAGTTTGGCTTTCCACATCAAAGTTGATATTACCAGTGAAGGTCATATCAGGACCATGATTGATGACTACTACATCCCCTGCTTGAGGAATAATAACAGGGCCTACAGGACCTGCCATAGCTACGCCTGCCATAGATACACTTAGACAAGCTGTTAATAATGCACGTTTCAACATAGATTGTTTCATAGATATACTCTCATTTCTCTACTAGGTCTAAACATTTTGATGTAATGATAAAAATATTATATTAATCCTCGATAGTGACATAGTCCGATAGACTACTTAATAATTCAATAGCCAAGGGCCGTGTTGAAGGTGTACACCTTAGCATACATCGTCCATTTACATCAATAGATGTCATAACCCCTAAGTATTCATAGCCTTCAATGATGCGATTGATATAGTTCGTATGCTTCGGTTCAAGATGAAAGTACACATACGCCTCTTCCCCAGAGGTTGCTAAATCTGGTACATCAGTAAATGCACCGATAGATTTACTCGGTTCTAAAGATGTACCACTCATAAGTCCTCCTACACATCATTACTATAAAATGTAAATGCTATACATGTCTCTAGTATAGGCATCCATTAGATATGTTTGTCGTTAATATACTACCTACTAAGCTTCTTTTGGTTTACACTCACGGCGCATCATAGAATACGGCTCAAGTGGTGTATCCATGTAGATACGCACTTTCATTTGCGCATGAGGCGCTACGTCGATTGGATTACCATCTTCGTCTGTCATTTTTTCAATTACAGTTTCCACAAGGTCCCCTTTAGGTTGGCAGAATTCTACTTTATCGCCTACCTTGAAGTTATTACGTTGTTCAAGATCAACGTATTTTTCTTCTTCGTTGTAGCCCATAACTAAACCGATAAAGTCATGGCTTTGTGTATTGGTAGATTTACCATAGTTTTGAGCCGTTTCATCAGGACGACCTTCTGCAAAACCATCTGTATATGGACGGTGAGAAATCTTTTCTAATTCTGCAATCCATTCTGGACGAACATACCAGTCTTTACCTTCTTTAAGATATGTATCAATAGCTGTACGGTATACCTTTGCTACTGTTGCACAATAGTGAACGGATTTCATACGGCCTTCAATTTTAAGGCTATCAATACCAGCTTCATATAAATCAGGAATGCGGTGAATCAAGCACAAGTCTTTAGAGTTAAAGATATATGTGCCATGTTCATCTTCTTCAATTGGATAATATTCACCAGGTCGGTTGGATTCAACAAGGGAATATTTCCAACGGCAAGATTGAGAACATTGACCGCGGTTCGCATCACGGTTGCCGGTCATGTAGTTAGACAAGAGACAACGACCAGAGTAAGAAATACACATGGAGCCATGTACGAAGGATTCAATTTCGATATCTACATTATCCTTCATTTCTTTAAGGTCTGCTAAGGATACTTCGCGAGCCGCTACGACGCGTGTAGCACCCAGTTCTTTCCACATTTGCACTGTATGCCAGTTTGTTGTAGATGCTTGTGTACTTACATGAAGCTCAAGGCCTGGAGCCACGCGTTTAGCAAGGCTGAAGATACCCATGTCGGCTACGATGATTGCATCAACGCCGATACTTTCAAGGAATTTCAAATAATCCTCTAAACCTTCAAAATCCTCATTGTGAGGAATGATATTACATGTAACATGGAGTTTTTTACCATGAGCATGTACGAATTCTACAGCTTCCTTTAATTCCTCGTCGGAGAAATTAGAGTTACCTGCGCGCAAGCCAAAACGTTTGCCTGCACAATATACGGCATCCGCACCATAGCGAATAGCCATTTTAAGCTTGTCCATATTACCGGCTGGACAAAGCAATTCCATAAAATGTTCTGCCATTATTTGTTGTGCCCTTTCCACACACTCACACTCATACCATCCCCCATTGGATAGATGGTGGTGTTAAACAATTCTTTATTTTCAACATACGTTAAGTATTCTTTTAACCGTTTTACGATAGTCTTAAACCGTTTTGGCGGCTCCTTATCGCCTCTTACATAGCCTCTAAAAAGTACATTGTCTGCAAGGATAACGCCTCCTTCTTTCACATGAGGCAAAATGAGTTCTAATTGTTTAAGATATTGCCCTTTGGGACCATCTAAAAATACTAGATCATATTCACCGGTGAGTTCCGTTAAGACTTGAGACGCATCGCCTTTCAGCAATGTAATTGTATCGGCATAATCAGATTGGTTAATATAATATTTCGCCATTTCGTAACGCACATCATCTAATTCAATAGATGTAATATGTCCCTCCTCTTCGTCGAGTAGCGGAGCCATCAACAAAGCAGAGTAACCAATGGCGGTGCCCACCTCTAACACAGAGGTGGGCCGGTACAAACCTATTAATTCTTCAAAGAGATGAACCTCAGATTCTCGTAGAATCGGTACATCATTAATCATCGCGTAAATACGCTGTTCATTTAAAATATCATTTAATGTCATGAAAGTAGATTCAATCTCCTACATTATTTATTGCTATTACCACTAGGAATTACCAACGTAGAACGATCCACAGATTCAGCTGGCTTTACTTCAATATGAGGTACTTGTTGTGTACTTGGTACAACATTTTGCATAGATTCTGGAGCAGGTGTTGTAGTTGGCACATAAGAGTTAGAACTAGATGATTGAGTTGCTGGTGCAGATTGAGCTGGTGCTTGTGGAGCTGGTGTTGGTGCTGGAATTTCAGCAGCTGGAACCGTTGTTGGTGTATATTTGTACGTAGGTTCCACATTAACATATTGAGAATCTGCTTCCACCGCTTCTTCAGAGCTGTAATTGTAGTTAGGCTCTGTCGTTGCCACAGCCACGTCATAGTTAGGACCAGCTTGTACTGCGGCCTCTGTATTAGAGGATGTAGCCGTATCATTACCATAGATTTTATGAACTTCCGCTAAATGTTCTTCATATGTTTTAGAGAAGTGGTTATGTCCATCTTTATCTGCTACAAAGTATAAATAATCTGTATCTTCAGAATGCAAGACTGCATCTAATGCTTTTTTACCAGGGTTCGCAATTGGTCCTGGTGGCAAACCTTTAGATACGTATGTATTGTACGGACTTTGTAATTGCGTATCACCAATAGTTACATCTTCTTTTGCATAACCTAGTACATAGGAAATTGTCGCATCAGATTGCAATGGAATACCATGGGCTAACCGTTTTTTAAATACCCCTGCAATTGTTGGACGATCTGCATCAAATAAAGATTCACGTTCAACAATGGATGCCAATGTTACAAAGTCATGAATACTCATGTGTTGAGCTTGAATTTGTTTCTTCACAGCCGGTGTGAGGTAACGATTCATTTCGTCAGCCATCATTTGAATCACTTCACGTGGCGTTGCACCTACTGGAATTTCATAAGTACTTGGGAATAAGAAGCCCTCTACCGGATATGTAGCAGGTCTTGTACCTTTCATATATGGGTATGGTACAAAGGTCTTTGCTTCTGCTAAGAAGTCCTTTGCCTTCATAATTTGATTTTTTTCAAGAACGATAGCAATATCACCAACTGTGTATCCTTCAGGAATTGTAACACGAATAGATTCTACATGACCTTCTTGTAATAAAGAAATGAGTT
>CADFKY010000045.1 GCA_902834965.1 Veillonellaceae bacterium | reverse complement strand
CTATCCATCATGAGCCTACGCACAATGCGATGGACGATATCTTGGCCACTGCACAACTTTTAATCTATGCGGTGAAAGAAAATATCGTGCCTACAACGACTGGTCGTATGGTGGCGATCAATAAGTATAAAGCGGCTTTTACCAATATTGCGTCTCAAATGGCGACCTTGCGTAGAAAGGCCTATACGGAATTGCCTACGAAGTTATTGGCGTATATTATGAACCAAATGGGGGTTCTAGAATACTACAAATCCCATGGGGAATCGGCGAAGGTAGAGCATATACGGGATCTATATCGCATCATGGAAAAACTTGATGCTGCCTATGAAGGTCCAGCTGGTTTGGCTCGATTAAATCAAATCTTGCAGATGGCAGCCCTTACGGCAGGGGAGCCTGCCCAACAGGTACGTAACGAAGATCGTATTCCAATTATTACCATTCACCAAGCAAAAGGTAGTGAGTTTGACCACGTGTTCTTAGCAGGCCTTAACGAAGGTACCTTCCCAAGTCCTTTTGCCATTGCAGAAGGTCGTGAAGACGAAGAAAAGCGCTTGTTCTATGTGGCCATCACGCGGCCTAAACAAGAGCTAACCATTACCTTTGAACAAATGAATATACGTGGCCGAGCTGTTCAACCAAGCTCGCTGCTGAACTACATGCCACGAGACCCTGAGCTCGTAGAAAGGAGATACTAATGGCCCGAAAAACACATCGTCCAGACGATATTTTGTGGACTGTCACTGCCGTAGATATAGAGGCTGCACGTAGTGAAAAAACTGAGGTTACACTTGGTGCAGTACTAGATACTCGATATTCTCGTAAGTCCTTAGTTAAGCTGTTTGAGGAAAAACTAATCCACATCAACGGTCATAAGGCGATGCCAAAGGATGTTATCTCCGAAGGTGATGAGATTTGGATTGCTATGGCTAAGGAAAAAATCGATTACGAACCAATTGAAATGGATCTACATATCTTATATGAAGATGATGATCTCCTCATTGTGGATAAGCCAGCAGGTGTGACAGTAAACTCTAAAGAACAAGTATCTCTTGCCAATGGGGTAGCGTACTATTTCAAAGAGAATGGTATTAAGCGTAAGGTGCGTTTCTTAAACCGTTTAGATAGAGATACAACGGGATGTATCGTAATTGCTAAAAGCGGCTTAGCCCAAAGTCTTTATCAACAGCAAATGGACGATAATACCTTTGAAAAGTGGTATATGGCCACTGTTGAAGGTATTGTAGAAGCTGATGAAGACTCTTTAGTATTACCTATGGATCGTAGTACTGATGGTATTCATTATGAAGTCAATCCAAAGGGGAAGGAAACGCGTACCGATTTTTCCGTCCTATGTAGACATTCTTCACAACCTGTGGATAACTCTGTGCATAAGTTGGTAAATTCTGTGGATATAGCTCAAGAAAATGTGGATATAGAATTACAAAATGTGGATAAACATGGTGCAAATGTGGACAAATCTGTGCATAACTCCCAAAAATGTGGATATACAGAGGTTTTAGTTCGTTTGTACACAGGGAAAACACATCAAATTCGTGTGGCTTTTAGTCATATCGGTCACCCTCTTGTAGGGGATACATTATACGGTGCACAACCAACGGGGCAGCCCTTCCAATTGCGGGCTCAGAAGGTAGTATTTACACACATGCGCACAGGGGAACGTATTACGGTTACCGCGTAATTTGATCTGATTACATTATTGTTAACAATAAATCTGTCCTATATATTGTGAAGTCACAATACATCAAATAATCTAATTGAGAATTGAGAATTATTGATAATTCAGTAATTACAATAATTTTAATGAAAATTTTTCGAAAAATATAATGACAAATGATAATCGATAAGCTATAATAAGAACATAGATAAATCGATAGGCTTCGATTTGTAGCTTAGTGAAATGAATGTAAGAGGTGTAGTATGATTTTGCAAGAAAATAGTGCAGCACGTAATCGGGGAATTACGCTTGCCAGTATAAAAGGTATTATAGGTAACGTCGTTCTCGTTATCTTTAAAATGATTGTAGGCCTTGCGTCTAACTCCATCGCTATCATCCTTGATGCGGTGAACAACTTAACGGATGTATTGTCCTCTGTATTGACCATCGTTGGTACAAAATTAGCCGCTAAAGGGGCCGATAAGGAGCATCCTTTTGGACATGGTCGCATAGAATATATGACTACCATGGCAATTGCCTTCATCATCCTTGGTGCAGGTATCGGATCTCTTAAAGAATCTATTGATAAAATTCTTCACCCTGAGGTATCTACCTTTGATATTCCAAGCCTCGTTATCATCGCCGTTGCTATTGTGGTGAAAGTTGTGATGGGCCGCTATATCAAGGCACAAGGCGAGAAATACAAATCTGATGCGCTTGTAGCGTCTGGTATAGATGCGCTCTTTGATGCAGTAATTACCTTTGCCACATTAGTATCTGCAGGCTTAGTATTCTTCTTTAACTTTGATATTCAAGGTTATGTTGGTGCAGTGATCTCTGTTTTGATTTTGAAAGCTGCTTATGACATTTTAAAAGAAATGTATAATCACTTGCTTGGTGTTCGTGCAGATGATAACTTAATCCGTGATATTAAAGAAACCATCGCTCAACATCCAAATGTAGGTGGTGTATATGACTTGGTTTTGAATAGCTACGGACCTGGTGAAACAATTGGCTCTGTACATATTACCGTACCAGATACGATGACTATGGCTGATATTCATCCTTTGACAAAAGGTATTGCTGTTCATCTTTATAAAAAATTTGGTATTAATATGACCGTTGGCGTCTATGCTGAAAACCAACCAAGTGTGGAAGTGCTTGAAATTAGACAAGCTCTTGACCAAGTTGTAAGCTTATATACACATGTTGTACAAGTACATGCCTTTTACGTACACGAAGAGAAGAAAGTTATCTACTACGATATTATCTTTGACTTTGACGAAGAAGATCCACATGGTACATTAGAAAAAATTAAAGCAGAAATGCAAAAACGATGTCCTGATTATGTACAATTTGCTATTGTAGATACAGACTTTAGTAACTAATAGAATATAAATAAAGGCTTCAACCAACTATCGACGAAAATATTTCGCTAAGAAATGGTTGAAGCCTTTTCTTTTACTAGTTGATAGATTTAGCTATACTATAAGTAAGAGAGATGGTGATTCTATGTTACGGTGGATAAAGAAACATTATATTGTAAGTTTTATTGTTTTCCTTATTCTTGTTTTGTGTGCTTTGCACTTTAGTGGTACGAGAAATGAGACACGTATTTTGTCGAAACAAGGGGTAATTCTAGAGAAAAATATTACAGTTGATCTTAATCGTAATCCTAATGCAACCGTGACAGTTATAAATGCAAGCAATTACTCTGAATCCTATGTTGTTAATGTATTGCCTATTATGACAGAATATAACTGCTATATTTTCGACTCTCTTATCGTTAATGATGAATTATATCTGCTTGCACGTTCTAATGCTGCAATTTCAAATATGAATTTGTATCCACTATTAATTTTTAAGATTAATGATACATCTTTAAGCTCTAATGTTATTGGATATGAATTCGATAAATTCTCCGCTTCACTAGACTATATAGATGGTAAAATTATAGCTTCTAATGGGAGCGCTAAATATATCTTAAGTCCTGATTTATCTGCTAGCAAAATAGTGAATACAGACTCGATTTCTGTTCAAAATAAGAATGTTAGTAAACATGGTATAAAGAAGGATAAAGTAATATCAGACTCTTTAATTCCTAGAGATTTATACATGAATGGTAAGGCAGGCGATACCTATTTGCTTACTGTTAGTCCTCTTAACTATGCGAAGCCTAACATGAATTTACCATTTGAATTTTTTAAAGCTGAACAGTATTATGGTATACCTATACATGAAAATATGATGTTATTCTGGAATACTAATACAGATGAGATGGAGTTTTATAATAACTTGAAGTCTATAGATTCCTTCAATATCAAATATATGGATATGAATTATAATACTGAAAGATTTGAACATTGGAATCAGGTAATTAAGAATACAAGTTCTACAAAGTTAGACTAACTTGAAATTTATGCACTAAGTGAATATAATATATTGTATAAAATATAATTTGTTTAGGGAATCCTATATGAGGAGAGATAGAATGAAGAAATTTGCTCTTACAACACTAGCTGTAATGGCGGCCGTTGGTGTGTTGGCGGTGCAGCCTGCAGATGCGAAGAAGGTACAACAAGATTCTGTAGTATCACCTATTGAAATGCCTATGAATGATGAAATTCAACAGGTTAATGGTGTATCCAAGTCTACCAATAAAGAAACACAACGTTTATCCAATAAGTTAGCTGATGCTACGAGAGTGATGATTAAGAAGAATTGGAAGACCATCTATATTAAAGCAGTGCCTACAGGAGATAAAGCAGCTGTACGTTTCTATTACACGGATAAAAATGGTCAAGTATATAATGGCCAAGTCATTAGAAATACAGGCCTATCTAAAGGTAAATACATGACTGGTTCTTTGCGACAAGTTGAAGCACTACAAGAATTGGTTAACCATTTACAACAGAATGGTCAAGAGGTACCATCCTCCATTGATCTCATCATTACTCAAGGCGGATACCGTACTAAAACAATCTTTAATTATGGTGAAGATACAAGTAATCTACCTGCTTATCAACAACAATATGAACAACAAAACTTCCCTACTATGAAGTGAAAGAAAAGCCCGTGCATAGCACGGGCCTTTTTGTTAGATTATGTAATCATCAGAATCTTCTTTTTTAGGTTTTTTGTAAATTTCTTTTACGCCAGCCATTTCGATAAGTTCCTCACTGAGCGCATCTTCATCGTCCGTATTAAGCATAGAGTAGAAGGCCCAGAGGATAACGAACCAAATTGGTGTGAACAAGAGGGCAATTCGAGTGTCTTCGTTTAAGGCGAGAATACCTAGAATGAAGACAAAGAATGCGAGGATTATGTAATTCATCACTGGGAATAGAGGCATTTTGAATTTAGATTGTGCCGCTAATTCAGGATTTTTCTTGCGATATTTAAGGTGACAAATAACCATCATGGCCCAAATGAAGATGAAGCAGAATGTAGAGATAGATGTAATCATAACGAATACTGCTTCTGGCATTACATAGTTGAGTACAACCGTAATCAATAGTACAGCAGCAGAGAAGATTGTTGCTTGATATGGTACGCTACTGTGTGTTAAGCGACGCATAGAGCTTGGCGCATGACCGCGTTTGGCAAGAGCATAAATCATACGGCCTGTACTAAAGATACCAGAGTTTGTAGCAGAGGCAGCAGATGTAAGAACTACGAAGTTTACGATACCTGCAGCGGCTGCAATACCAACTGCTGTAAATACGGCTACAAATGGACTAGCAGATGGGTTAACGGCTGTCCAAGGGTAAATACTCATGATGATAGCCAAAGAGCCCACATAGAACAAAATAATGCGTAATGGGATGTTGTTAATCGCCATAGGGATAACCTTTTCAGGATCCTCTGTTTCACCAGCTGTCAAACCTACGAGCTCGATACCTGTGAAAGCGAAAACAACCATTTGGAATGATAAGATAAAGCCCATCGTTCCATTTGGGAACCAGCCCCCATAATTCCACATATTACTAAAAGCGGCGACGCCAGCATCTGTAGTAAAACCTGTGACAATCATGATAATACCGATGATAATGAGGGAAATGATGGCGATTACCTTAATTAAAGCAAACCAGAACTCCATTTCACCGAAGTATTTTACAGCTGTTAGGTTCATTAATAGCAATGCGACTAGGACGACAAGGGCCGGTATCCATTGAGGCAGCCACGGTATCCAGAACTGCATATAGAGGCCTACGGCTGTTAAATCGGCCATAGCTAGTGAAAGCCAACAGAACCAGTATGTCCATCCTGTGATAAAGGCTGCTCGATCTCCTAAATAATCTTCTACAAAATCAATAAAAGAGTGATGGTCCAAGTTAGATAATAACAATTCGCCTAATGCTCTCATGATAAAGAAGCATATAATACCTGTAATTAGGTAAGCAAAAATGATGGATGGACCTGCCAAGTGAATGGCGCGGCCGGAGCCTAAGAATAAGCCTGTACCGATGGCACCGCCAATGGCGAGTAACTGTACATGCCGGTTCTTAAGGCCCCGTTTTAACTGATGCGTATCAGACATAGTAAAGACCTCTTTTCTACAAACTATCTACAAATATAAAAAGCCATGGATGACCATAGCTTTTATAATCTATAGAATCTATAAAACTATTTTCTTATAATACAGTATCTATTGTAAAAAGTCAAATGTATTTATACAGTAGACATATATTAGAAATAGTATTATTTATAAGTAAAGAGTAGTTGTTTATACCTTCAAAATAATACTTTTTCATATATGATATCGAAAATTTGCTATAATGATACATAGATTATATTTTACGTAAAACTGTGGAGACTATATGAGACGACAAGATCGCAAGGTTACAGATATAGATGAAATTAAGGGCATTTTAAATAGTACTCGTATCATTCACCTGGGCATGATGGATAATGATTACCCTTACGTAGTACCCCTACATTTTGGATATGAATTTATAGATGAAGTACTTTATATTTATGTACATGGCCATTATGAGGGGAAAAAGTTTAGTTTGATTCAAGCGAATCCACATGTATTTATTGAAATTGATGGTAGCGATGAGGCACTTGTTTCAGGTGGAGATATGCCTTGTAAATATAGTTCAGTTTATTCCAGTGTCATGGGACGAGGGGTGGCGACTTATTTAGAAAGTATTGATGAAAAGGCTCATGGATTACAAGTTTTGATGGACCATCAAACAAATCGTGAATTTGCTTTTACGGAAGCCATGGTAAACTCTGTAGGCGTAGTTCAAATTAAAGTGGTGGACTATACTGCAAAAAGACGAAGACAACTTGAAGAAGATACTATTATGCCGCCATTAATTAAATAATGACACAACAATCCTATTGAACTCTATTATGATATAGCGTTCAGTAGGATTTTTTTATACAAATGAATACGGTATAACTCTCTCATTAGGAGATCTTACTTTCAAGATGGATTTTATAAAAGTTTTATGAAGTAGCTAGAGCTACAGAATAGGGTACCTATTTTTGATATAAATAAGAAAATATATCATTATATGTGTGGAGTATATTATAAATTTTTGTAATAGGAGAGAATATGAAGAAAACTATAGGTAAGTCCATTTTAGCTGCTATAGCTGTTGGGTTACTATCTGTAAGCTACGTATCCGCAGATACTGTTGATCAGTCTGCATCTATTAATAAATCTGAGGCCGCATTTAAGTCTAAAAATATTACGCCAAATATGAATAATGCTTCTGCAATTATTCAAATACCAAGAACGCAATTAGTAGGCTGGCCTATAATGACTCAAGACAGTGCTCGTAACTTTAAGGGGATAACAGAGGTTACTCAGAAATTGCCGTATGAGGCTGAGGCACCTAGTTATATAACTTTTGGATATCAGCTTTATACAGCACGTCTTGATCGAAATGATGTGCTAGAGGTTGTATATTATAAAAGAAATGCACCTATCTATC
>CADFKY010000044.1 GCA_902834965.1 Veillonellaceae bacterium | reverse complement strand
ACAAAATCTTCCCCTTTTACATCATCTATGATATCGATAATAGCTACTTCTGAGACACCATCTATAGATTGCAAATAAGTTTCCATGGATGGAATAGATATTTTATAGCCCCCCTTGTTTACCACATCGCCTTGTCGCCCAGTAAACATAAGATACCCCTCTGTATCTATATAACCACAATCATTAACGGTATATGTATCGGAAATACCTTCAATATGATATTTTGTAGTTACATATATAACCCCATCATCTGCTTTAATTCGGACCGTTGGGAATGGCCTGCCCACAGTGCCTTGTCGATCTAGCCACTCTTTACCTGTACAATAGGTTATATAGTTAAGCTCAGAAGCACCATAATACAGAATAAACTCCATATTAGGACATAGCTGTTGCAACTGCTCCATCAAATGACAATCAAGCACTTGTGAGCCAGCAATAATATAGTTAATCGCAGATAATTTACATTTACAATGCCTTACGAGCAATCTAAGTTTTGTAAGAAGAGCATAGATATGATCTACTTCATATCTTTCAAGCAGCTCAATCCATCGAGTAGGACGCAAGGAACTGGTAGTAACAATAGTCCCCCCTGCCCATAAGACAGCAACAACCATATTACTAACACCAGTAAAACTAAAGCTGCCTTGCAAAAAGATTTTTGTATCTTCATTTATATGAAAGATATTATTTTGAATATCAAAAAACTCTCGCCACGATTCCTCTTTTCTCCACAACGGTTTAGGACGCCCCGTAGTACCTGATGTAAGTACACCAAAATCAGTTAATGGTAACACGCCTTCATCAGCTATAATATGAGCTAATTCGTCTATATACTCAGTATCCATTTCATTATGGCATACCATAGGAATGTAACATCTATACAATGCACCTAACCATTGTACAAGTTGTTCTAAAAAGGATTGACTCTGAATTAAAAGAACTTTATTTTTTAATGTTTCTTTAACTTGAGTAAGATGTACGATACCACTAGTATCATCAAGATCTATTGAAAGAATAGCATCATACAATTCACCATATGTATACTGTGTATCATCTACAATAAGAGCAACCTTATGAGGCTTTAAGTCTTTATATTGTCGTAACCGTTCAATAATTGTCATTTTACATTCGTTCCATAATCAAAGCAGTTCCTGTACCGCCTGCACCGGCAATAGCACACAAACCATAGCGACCATTACAAGATTCTAAAGCAGCCATACAATGAAGAGCTAATATAGCACCAGAACAGCCATAAGGATGTCCATACGCTAAGGCACCACCCAATTTATTATATTTTTCTAAATGCTTAGGATAGGCCTTATTGAAGAGAACATCAATGATAGCAAAGGCTTCGTTCCACTCTACTACATCAATATCATCCATCGTTAGACCAGTGCGTTTTAAAATCGCTTCTGTGCTTTCTAAAGCTCCTTCTGGACTAAACTGAGGATTTCCCGCCCAAGGCATAATACTATGAATTCTAAAGGGCCCTTTTTCATTAGATACGTATACAAAAGCCGCGCCATCATGAGTTAAACAAGCATTGCCTGCATTTGTAATGGAATTAGGTCCTAATAAAGGCTTCATACGTGATAATAGTTTCTCATTCATCTTAGGGCGAATACATTCATCTACACATGCTTTTCCATCGATGGTAATAGGCATAATATAAGATTGCAAATATGGATTATCTAAGGCCTCAATGGCCCGTTGGTGACTGCCAATAATGTATGGATATAAATCTTCCTTGAGTACATTATGCTTTTGAATCGTCCTCTCTGCCCCTTCTAACATAGCTAGAGGAGAACAATCGTTAGGGCTAAACTGAGCAACCTTATATAGGCCTTCACGATTATCACCAGCTGCATACATCCTATCGGGCTGTAATGAAGAACTTTCAATACCACCAGCAATAGCCGAATCCATAACACCTGATGCAATATGTGTATAGGCCATCTCAATACTCATCAAGGCTGATGCACATTGCATATCTACGGTAATCCCAGGAACAGAATTCGGTAAATTAGTCATAAGCCCCATAAGGCGACCAATATTCCCACCTGTACCAACTGCATTACCACAAAAGATCCCATCCACTTGTGAAATATCATAACGATTGATTAATTCATTAATGAGTTGAGCTCCTAACATTTCAGGTCTCATATTTCTATATTGTCCATGTAATACGCCTATAGGGATTCTAAGCCCACCATGAATATATACTGACATATTAGCTCCTATAAGAAAATGCAGAAAAGAGGCATCCCAAGGAATGCCTCTTTTCATTATTACATTCTAAATTTTAATTTTAGTTGCTAACCAAGAAGCAACGAGACATTTTACAATATCCCCAGGAATGAATGGGAACATTACTACAGGCAATGCCGCCCAAAGTTCAGTTTTTGTTACAATCATAAAGCCTGTAACGCCAAATAGATATACTACAGGAATAGTAATTACAAGAGAACGCCATGCATAAGAGAAAAAGCTCTTCTTAGAACCTTTGAATACGCTTAATAATGTATAAGCTATTGGCCAAGAGAAGATAAAGCCCCCTGTTGGTCCTAATAATTTGCCAAGACCTGCTGTGCCACCAACGAATACTGGTAAACCTACAGCACCAAGTAAAACGTAAATGATAAATACAATAAATGCATCCTTTGGTTGCAATAATAGACCTGTTAATGTAGCCACCAAAGTCAATGCAGTTACCATAGCCGGACTAAATGGCAATGGGAACGAAATATATGCTGAAATACATAATAAGGCTGTTAATAAAGCCATTTTTGTTAAACGTCTTGCTTCCATAATTACCTCTAACTAATACATCTTTGTTTTAAAGATGTTAAATCTTCATTTTCACCAAAAAACGTAGCAGAAAATGCCAATGTGTCACCTACATAACCTTCTACATGAGCATCTTCAGAGTTTTCCACCAAAGTTACCTGATCATCTGCAATAACGGGTGCATGAAAATAAATAGCCATCTGCTGTGCAGATTTACTAATATTCCAATAATTCCATAAATTTTCTAAAATCATACAACCAGGCACTACATAGGGCGATTCACGATGAATTTCATTGGTATCGTTAATATCATTTACAAATCGTATGATATCCTCCTTAGAGAAAGATATCGTCCGATCATTCTCTTCTTCATGAATTATTGAACGAATACGAAATTTTCTCGGTACCGGTCGTAAATCAACTATTAAAAAACCTGATTTGTCTAGAATACCAATTGTAGTAGTTTTAGCAACTTGATATAAAATACCACAGATAGATTGATCACTACCCGAAGCATCATAATGCATATGCTTAATAACACAATGCCCTGGTAATCCAAAATCATTATTACACAATGTTGTAAAGAGCGATCTCATATAATCACAGTCCTTTATTTATTCAATAAATTGATTATAATCAACATTATTTTATTAGTCAACAAAATCACATCCGATTTGTTGACAATAATGCAAAAATATCGCTACCAATTAAAAGAACCTATGGTAACATCCACAGGCTCTTTTAATATATAGATTTACTATTTAAGATCTAGTTCTTTCAAATAAGCTTTGAAATTTTCACCTAACTCTTCATTACGAAGGGCATACTCAACAGTAGCTTTCAAATAACCTAGTTTATCACCTGTATCGTAACGAATGCCTTCATAGGCCAATGCATAGGTGTCAGTTTTAGATGCTGCTAACGCATCAGTCAATTGAACCTCATTGCCTACGCCTGGTTTTGTATTTTCCAAAATATTGAAAATATCTGGAGTTAAAATGTAACGACCTAATACTGCTAGTGTAGATGGTGCATCTTCTTTTTTTGGTTTTTCCACCAAATTATGAACGCGATATAAATTATCCGCCAATGCTTCACCGGATACGATACCATAAGAGCTAACTTTATCTTCCGGTACAAATTGAGCCCCTAGAATAATACCAGGATGTTCATCGTAACACTCAATTAACTGTTTTAAGCATGGATTTTCAGGATTATATACAATATCATCACCAAGCAACACAGCAAATGGTTCATCACCAATAAAGGCTTTAGCACATAGTACAGCATCACCAAGACCACGTGGTGCCTTTTGGCGGATAAAGTGAACCTTAATATCTGCTAAATCCTTAATCATAGCCAACTGTTTATTTTTACCTTGGCTTTGTAACAATAATTCTAATTCAACACTGCTATCGAAATGGTCTTCAATAGCACGTTTATTACGACCTGTAATGATTAGGATTTCTTCAATACCAGAATCTAGTGCTTCTTTCACAATATATTGGATAGCTGGTGTATCTACAATAGGAAGCATTTCCTTTGGTTGTGCTTTAGTAGCTGGTAAGAACCGTGTACCAAAGCCAGCTGCTGGAATAACGGCCTTTCTAATACGTTGCATAGTTATCTCCTAATTAAAAGTCTTTGCCAACAAATTTGATCTTCCATTGATCATTGTTGCTTCTATGAGCATCTTTATATGTCAAATACATATCAAAGGAATGCAAATCACGATGCCATGTATAGTACACAGAATCAATGTCACCACTCATCATATTTGTTTTCACACTGACAGAAACATCATCCAAGCGAGTTAATTTATAAGAACCACCATAAATGAGCTCCTTAGGAAGCTCTGTCGTATCGAATCGATATGGAGAGTTGTTATAAGAAATATTACGTTGATTATAACTAACCCATACATTAGCACGATTTCCCACTTTAGATTGGAAACGAGCTCCCCAATAAGGCATGCTACGAATCGTACCATCATAACCATAATAATCTCGTTGGTAACCACCTAAGAAACGTAAATCTGCATTTTTCCAAAGCTTAATTGGATCATGGGATACTTCTGTATAATACTCTTTATGAGAACCTTTTACAGAACCCTCTTTCCAATAGCCCGCGTTTACACCACCACGTACAGTAACAGGAGATTTACCAACATGATATGTATGAGTATCTAAACGAACTTCACCAATCTTTTCTACCCATACAGTTTCATCGTTATACTCATTAGATTCTTTACTGTAACCTATGGATGCAGTAGCCCAAGGCAAATAATGTCTATAGCCTAATTTGGGTTTAAATCCAGACTTTGAATACCAACGGTAATCAATATAGGCTTCACCATGCTTACCGATTGGATACTCTGTACTACCATGCAAACCAATGCCATCATCACTACTATATGTAGGTTTTGGAACCAAGGAGAAAATACTAAATTTCCCCTCTTTATCATGACGAAGAGATGCTGTATAAGAAGGCAAAGATAAAACCTTGAAGTTTTTAATATAGAAGGATGGTTTTTTGATAACTACTTTATCACCAGGATATACCTTGATATCTTGACCTTCTACACGATAGTCAGGTGTATGTTTAAAAGCCATCGCATGTTTTGTGGTAACCATGCCTTTTTCCATATGACCAGTTTCACCATCAAATGTAGCATTTTGCCCTTTTACATAGTAAGGGTCATTCCAACCAAAAGCTTGATCAGCTGTAAAATGGTGATCACTAGTACGATATGTCATATTATGACCTGTAATATCCTTAGTTTTACCGCCATTTTCTAAAAAGTGATATCCACCAACAGTACGATATTCTGTAGTTTTCGTATTACCTTCTATACGCGGAGACATCAAAGTTTGATTACCTTGAGTCACTACTACATCACCTTGTGCATATACATCACCAGTGGACCCTGTATAGGACATTTTATCTGCATCAATACGAGTCGGCAACTGTTCTGTAGGTTGATCAGACTTTGCCTTTTCACCACGACGTACAACACGGATATTACTATTGTCAGGTGTAGATGCTTTAGAGATTTCTCCAAGATAGGATTGATCAACGCTATCCAATTGATCTTGATATACCGTGGTTGACTCTGTAGCGGCCCATACTGGTTGTGCTAAACAGAAAACACATGCCGCTGCCAGCCATTGTACTTTACGTTTCCTCATGGTTACTAGAACTCCTCTTGCTTTAAGAATTTGTTAATTATTGATTACGCTTTACAACTACGATAGGTTGAGAAACATTTTCTACTTGCTCTTCTTGTTCTTCTACTGCTGCTGGTTCCTCTGTTGTTGTTTCATTTTCATCAACAGCCGCTTCATTAGTATCTACAGTTTCTTCAGATTCATCTGCTGCATTCGGTACAGTTACAGCTTCAGCTAATTCATCATCACTATGAGCTAAACCGTCACCACCAATTACAAGACCTTGAATTGTTACAGAATCTTGAGGTTGTACATAAATTGTTGCACCAGCAGGGTACTCAATATTTTTCCCCTTAACAAAAGCGCCACCTACTAAACCTACTGGTCCAAGTAAAACAGCACCAGCTACAGATGCACCTGCAGCTTTTACTTCATTACGAGTTTTGTCTTTAGCTTCTTTACCTTGTACAGCAGTGAATTCTGTACCATCAATAGCAGGAATAGTATCGAATGTAATATCTAATGCACCATTACGACCAAAGGAACGAGCCTTTTTCAAAGAAGTAATTGTACCAGAACCTACTGTACCTGCAGGAACTAATAACACATTACCATCCATAACATTTTCAGCTACTGTGAAAGCAACAGTGTCGCCTTCATGGCTAGTTTTTGAAGAAACAGCATCATTCAATGTAACTTTGAATACTTGGTTGCCAGCTAATGTACCCACTTGATTTGTGAGCGTTACATTGCTGCCATATACTTTTGTTTTTAAAGAAATAATACGTTTTTGTAGAGAGCCGCTACCAATACGACCATTAACGCTACGTTCCATCTTTTCTACACGATCAACAAGAGAACCTGCATTAATGCTATTTTGATATGTATATTCAAGTGCGTCCATTTCTTCGCGCAAAGAAATATTTGTGCCGCTACCTTCTACGGAGTTATAAAGGGAATCGACACGTTTGCTCAATGTAGCAGAATTGCCATTGAAACCAGTACCATACACGGTTTCATCAAGTTGATTAATGCGGTCCACTACAGCACCATCTTGTACAGCACCATATACAGTAGTCTCTAAAACATTTGTTTTTTCTGTAACTGTACCAGGAGCAGCAAATGCAGTGCCTGAAATCAAGGATGCCATTAAAAGTGTAAGTACTTGCTTCTTCATAAATTCCTCCACAACGTATCTAATGTATAACTGTTATACAACAGAATAAGCACGGGCCTAAGACCGTGCTTATTCCCTGAGTCTACTATTTTATATGCTCAGTGGCCATTAAATTTTCAAATCGATAATCGCAGATACACCTACGCCTTGAACACGAGATGCACCAACTGGGTTTGTGCTATCAACTGGTACTAAACCTTTTACACGAACCATACCGTTAAAGCTACCTTCAACTTGAGCAACCGCTTTAACTTGTTCAATGCTAGATGCTGGGCCAGTTACTTGAGCAGCACCAATATAACCTTTTGTACCAATACTGATAATAGGTACAACTTTAGTTGTATACTCTGTGCTTAAGTTATTTTGTTTCAATAATTTATTTAAGAAAGAGTCAATTTGAGGACCGAATTTATTGATAACAATACCGATGCCACCAATTTTAGCTGCACCACCAAGAATACTGCTAAGGCCGCCAGCTTGAGTAGTCAAGATGCCACCAAATGCAGTTGTAGTTAAACAAATCCCTAGAACAGCTGTAATAATCTTCTTTT
>CADFKY010000043.1 GCA_902834965.1 Veillonellaceae bacterium | reverse complement strand
TTACATACGCACATATAATATTATATGTATAGGTATAGATGTTGTCAATATTTTCAAGTATATTTTATAGGTTTTTTAATGAGTATTATAAAAAGAATACATAATACTCAAAATTAGGCTTCTGGCCAGCCCATTTCTTCTCCACCTAAAAGGTGTGCATGCATATGGAATACAGTTTGACCTGCTTTTTTACCAGTATTAAAAATTAAACGATATCCATCTTTAGAGATACCAAGCTCTTTTGCTACATCACGAACAAATGGCAGTAACCCTTCAACATAATCTGCATTCTTTTCATTAAGATGTGCAATATTAGACACGTGATTTTTAGGTACGATTAATACATGAACTTTTTTTACAGGTTGAATATCATGAAAAGCATAGAATTTATCATTTTCTAACACTTTTTTAGACGGAATTTCACCATTGATAATTTTGCAAAAAATGCAGTCACTCATAATCTAACTCCTTACTCAATAATTAAATAATTATCTTCTAAACCTACAACAGTTCCACCAACGAGATCACCAATTTTACGTGTCCCATCAGACTTAACTTTACCATTTATATATTCATTTGTTAAGCCCATGTAGTATCCATTCTCTTCCTTTTCGATGAGAATCTCACCAGGCTTACCAATGCGTGATTTTGCGTATCGTTCATAACCAGATTGGCTAAGACCATTTAAAAGTGCTACACGAGTTTTCTTAACAGCTTCTGGTACTTGATCCGCCATAGTGGCTGCAGGTGTACCCTCACGAATGGAGTATGGGAAAGCATGAATGTGCGAAAATCCAATTTCACGTACTGTATTCAATGTTTCTTCGAAGTCTTCATCAGTTTCTTGAGGGAAACCAGCAATAATATCAGTTGTAATTGATAAATCTTTAATACGAGAACGTAAACTTGTAATTAAATCTTTATATTCTTGTAATGTATAATGGCGTTTCATCAACTTTAATACATGGTCAGAACCTGCTTGTAACGGTAAATGTAAATGTGGACAAACACGTTTATTCGTAGCCATTAATTCTACTAACTCATCAGAAACCTCTACGGATTCAATGGATCCGAAACGAATGCGGTATAAATTAGGAATCTCTAATAAAGCTTTTACCACATCAGCTAATGTTGGACGACCTGGTAATTCGACACCGTAATTACCCAAATGTATACCAGTTAATACGATTTCATGGAATCCATGATCTACTAAACGTTTTGCCTCTTGTACAATATCATCAACTTTACGAGATTTTAACTTTCCTCGAGTATAAGGAATGATACAAAAGGCGCAATAGTTATTACAACCTTCTTGAATTTTCATGAACGCACGAGCTTTGTCAGATTCATTACCATATAACGGCATTTCCTCGAAGTTAGATTCCTTCATGATATCCCGAACAGCATTAATTTGTCGTTCTGTAGATTCTAATTGCTCTACTAATTCAACAATTTTAGAACGATTATTGGTACCAATAACGAGATTAACACCATCTATAGCGGCAATCGCATCTGGATCAAGCTGAGCATAACAACCAGTTACAATAACATAGGCATCTTCATTTTGACGTTTCGCCTTGCGGATTAATTGACGGGATTTCTTTTCCCCCATATTCGTTACAGAACAGGTATTAATTACATATATATCAGCTTTTTCATCGAAGTCTACCGCTTCGTAATTATTTTGTAAAAATAAACCTTTCATGGCATCTGTATCATATTGGTTTACGCGACACCCTAAGGTTGTAAAAGCAACGGTTTTCATTGCACCTCTCTATTCGTATTTTATTTATAATTCTAATTCATATTGAATCATCGCTAACGATCCAATAGCAGCAGTTTCAGCCCGTAAAATTGTATTTCCTAGCGATACTGATTTTCCACCATATTTTATAATAGCATTGATTTCCTTCTCTTGATAGCCCCCTTCAGGACCTATACAAATTAAAACATCAGTTACAGACTTATCGGAATGTAAAGTTTTAAGTACATCTTTGATAGTCTGCCCTGCTTCATTTTCATAGGCTACCAATTTCAACGCCTCAGATTCAATGTCTAATGCTTGTAAAAGCGTCTCTCCTACTACGAGTGTAGGCAAGTGATTTCGTCCACATTGTTGAGCTGCTTCTAGCATTATTTTTTCCCAACGATTTACTTTTGATTGAAGCTTTTTTTCATCATATTTAGCTACGCAGTTAGCTGTGGGCACAAGATAAATTGTATCCACATTTAACTCCGTCGCCTTTTGTAACACCCATTCTAGCTTTTCACCTTTTAATAATGATTGAACTAGAATAGTACGATACGATGCTAGATTTGCATCTACATATTCAATCAGTTTTGCTTGAGCTTTACCGTCTACTTCTGCTGTAATTTGATATGTACCACAACGATTGTCGCTGCCGGTTACAGTTATAGGCTTCTCCATATTATGGCGAAATACATGTAGTACATGATGGGTCACATTTTTTGGTAATTCTATTATTTCATCTAATGGTGTAGGAATAAAAATCTTTTTCATCGTTTTTCTAGCGCAAACGTATGCCAAGGCCCTGCAACGCGCTCCTCAATAATATGCCAATGAGCCTCAATATATGGCATGATTTCATCATAACGATCATCAATAATGCCACTAATAATCAAAATGCCCCTATCATCCAGTTTCTTACCAATTTGAGGTAATAGTATTTTAAGGGGATCCACTGTTAGATTAGCTAAAATTAATTGGGCAGTACCATTGAAATCACTATCCAAATTACCACAAATGATTTCAGCAGATACATGATTATTCTCACAGTTAATTCTAGCTTGATTTGCAGCATACTCTTCTATATCTATACCAACTAAATTTTTAATACCTAAATGGGCTGCTACTAATAAAAGAATACCTGTGCCAGTACCAATATCCAAACAAGTAACTGTATCAAGATCCATAGATTTACTATAGGATTTTAATAACTCTGCACAAGTCCGTGTTGTCTCATGAGACCCGGTACCAAAGGAAATATCTGAATCGATTTCAATAATAATTTTATTATCTACATTATTGTATTCCTGCCATGCTGGTTTAATGACTAAGTTAGGTAAAATTTCTGTAGGTTCAATATACTGTTGCCAAGAGTTTAACCAAGTTGACTCATCAAGAATATGTGTATCTATCGATATAATTCCAATATTTGCTTCTGTAAGACGTTTTTTCAAATCAGACTTAACCATATCGGCATCTAGTGATGGATCACTGTACATAGACAATTTTATTAAATTAGGCTGATTTTCAACATCTTCTTCTATAATTCCATTGTCTGCATAATCGTCAAAAAGAGTAGTCACCTCATCGGTGGCTACTCTTTCACAGACAATGGATACTTCTATCCATTGCATATATGCTCCTTTATAGGGAATGTGATGGAACAAACCATTCCTTCACATGAGCTGTTCATTTAGTCAAACAGTCCTTAATTTTTTCAAAGAGACTCTTGCTCACTTGTAAGTTATTTACATCTTCGTTACTTTCATTTGCAAAGCGTAATAATAACTCACGTTGAGTGTCTGTCAACTTCTTAGGCGTTTGGACAGTTACTACAATATGTTGGTCCCCCCGTTGTTTAGGGTTTCGCAAATATGGAATACCTTTGCCCTTTACGCGGAATGCCGTTCCCGTTTGAGTACCTTCCGGAATCTTTAACTCTACTTTACCATCTAAAGTGTTAACTTGTATAGTCGCACCAAGAGCAGCTTGAGCAAAGCTAATATTTACACGGCTAATAACGTCATTACCATTTCGTTCAAATTCCTTGTGAGGACGAACAAAGATATATACATAGAGATCCCCTTTAGGACCGCCTAAAATACCAGGTTCCCCTTCATTAGCTACACGTAAACGAGATCCGCTATCTACACCAGCTGGAATCTTAATGGAAATCTTCCGTTTAGCCAACATTTCACCAGTACCACGGCATTTAGAGCAAGGTTTTTCAATGCTTTTACCCGTACCATGACAGCGGGAACAAGTGCGAACGGACTGCATACGTCCAAATGGAGTATTTTGAATAACCGCTTCTTGACCAGAACCATGACAGTTTGGACAAGTATCGACACGAGATCCTGGTTCACCACCAGTACCATGACAGTGATCACATTCTTCATGACGATGCACTTCTATTTCCATAGATTTACCAAAAGCTGCATCTTCAAAGGAAATATCAATATCTTCGCGCAAATCATTACCTTTTTGAGGTCCTTGTTGCTGGCGACCACCGCCAAACATGCCACCAAAAATATCGCCAAAGATATCACCAAAGCCCCCAGCTTGACCACCGAAACCGCCAAAGCCACCTTGGAAACCACCGGCGCCAGCGCCGCCTCCTTGTTTGAAGGCGTCGTGGCCGAATTGGTCATATTGAGCTTTTTTAGTTTCATCAGACAATACTTCGTAAGCTTCGTTAGCTTCTTTAAACTTTGCTTCCGCTTCCTTTGGATTATCTTTATTTACATCTGGATGGTATTGGCGTGCCTTTTTACGGAAGGCTTTTTTGATTTCATCTTGAGAGGCATTTTTGCTAACCCCTAGGATGTCATAATAATCACGTGCCATTAGTTACCAACCCTTCTTATTTCTTGTCGTCATCCACTACTGTGTAATCAGCATCAACTACATTGTCATCAGATTTAGTTTGTTGTTGACCTTGATCTGCACCACCAGCTGCTTGTTGAGCTTGTTGTGCTGCTGCATACATTTGTTCTGCTAATTTATGTAATGGTTGTTCCAAAGCTTCACTATCTTTTTTGATGTCTTCGATGTTGCCAGCTTCGATAGATTTTTTCAATTTATCTTTTGCTTCTTCAACTTCTTTTAATAAAGCAGTATCGCCTTTACCATCAAGTTCTTTCAACGCTTTTTCAGCTTGGTATACCAAGGAATCTGCATTGTTTTTAACATCTAATTCTTCTTTTCTAGCTTTATCTTCTGCTGCATGAGCTTCAGCTTCTTTAACCATGCGTTCGATTTCGTCTTCTTTTAAGCCGCTAGAAGAAGTAATTGTAATTTTTTGTTCTTTTTGAGTACCTAAATCTTTAGCTTTTACGTGTACGATACCGTTAGCATCGATGTCGAATGTTACTTCGATTTGAGGAACCCCACGAGGAGCTGCTGGGATACCATCCAAGTTGAAGCGACCCAATGTTTTATTATCTGCTGCGAACTCACGTTCACCTTGCAATACATGGATATCTACAGATGGTTGGTTATCTGCTGCAGTGGAGAATACTTGAGATTTAGATGTAGGAATTGTAGTGTTACGATCAATAATACGTGTGAATACACCACCCATTGTTTCGATACCAAGAGACAATGGAGTTACATCAAGTAACAATACGTCTTTTACTTCACCTACTAATACACCACCTTGAATAGCAGCACCGATAGCTACACATTCATCAGGGTTAACGTTTTTAGTTGGTTCTTTACCCAATACTTTTTTAATAGCTTCTTGTACAGCTGGAATACGGCTAGAACCACCAACTAACAATACTTTATCGATATCGGATGCAGATAAACCAGCATCGTTCATAGCTTTACGAGTAGGTTCGATTGTAGCTTGTACCAAATCAGCAGTTAATTCTTCAAATTTAGCACGAGTCAATGTTACATCCAAATGTTTAGGACCAGTAGCATCAGCTGTGATAAATGGCAAGTTGATATTTGTGCTAGCTACGCCAGACAATTCAATTTTAGCTTTTTCAGCAGCTTCTTTTAAACGTTGATCAGCTAATTTATCATTGGATAAATCGATACCAGTTTCTTTTTTGAATTCTTCAATAAGGTAGTTCATAATGCGTTGGTCGAAGTCATCGCCACCAAGATGGTTATTACCAGATGTTGCCAATACTTCAAATACGCCATCACCAAGTTCAAGGATAGATACGTCGAATGTACCACCACCAAGGTCAAATACAAGAACTTTACCGTCTTCATCTTTATCTACACCATATGCAAGAGCAGCTGCTGTAGGTTCGTTGATGATACGAAGTACTTCAAGACCTGCAATGGCACCAGCGTCTTTTGTAGCTTGACGTTGAGCATCTGTAAAGTATGCAGGAACTGTAATAACAGCTTGTTTTACAGGTTCGCCCAAGTAAGCTTCTGCATCAGCTTTGATTTTTTGAAGAATCATAGCAGAAATTTCTTGAGGAGTATAAGATTTACCTTCTACAGTTACTTTGTAGTCTGTACCCATGTGAC
This sequence comes from Veillonellaceae bacterium, assembly GCA_902834965.1. Next base: position 1,565 of record CADFKY010000043.1, on the reverse strand, counting down.
GTTTAATAGAAATGATTGTGTTTTCTGGGTTGGATACAGCTTGACGTTTAGCCAATTGACCAACTAAACGTTCTCCATTTTTTGCAAACCCAACAACGGAAGGAGTTGTACGTGCGCCTTCTTGATTTGTAATAACCGTAGGTTCGCCGCCTTCCATAACAGCAACACAAGAGTTTGTTGTCCCTAAATCAATACCAATTACCTTTGCCATAATATATACCTCCTAAAACTTTATAATCTATTCAACAACTTTTACCATTGCTGGACGTATACAACGACCATCAACAGTATAACCAGTTTGCAAAACTTCACACACCGTATCGGATTCATATTCATCTGACGGTACACGCATAATCGCTTGATGGAAATTTGGATCAAATGGTTGACCCACAGCTTCAATAACAGCTAAACCATGTTTAGATAACATAGCCATCAAATTTTGATGAATCATAATGAATCCATCGAGGAATACTTTTGCTTCCCCTTCTGCAGGACTTTGAACGGCCCGTTCAAAGTTATCCAATACAGGAAGAAGGTCCGTTAATACATCCCCTTTTACATATCCAGCAAGTTGCTCTTTTTCTTGGTTAGTACGACGTTTGAAGTTTTCAAAGTCCGCTTGTAACCGTTTATATCGATTATCAAAGTCGGCTTTAAGTTCTTCTAACACTTGAGCAGCATCAGCCACAGCTTCTTCAGTTTTTTCAACAGTTAGTTCCTCTACATTCGTAGTATCCTCTGTTTCCTCCACTGTTTCTTGTTTAATGTCTTGTTCTTCAGCCATTATTTGCCCTTTCTGTTTTGTTCTTTTACCATAGTTTCCATTATATGTTTCATATGGGACAACATGCCGATGATACGTCCGTATTCCATCCGCGTTGGACCAAGAATAGCAAGAGTTCCGATAGGCTGATCTTGATTCGTAAAATCAGCTTGTACCACACTCATTGAATGTAGCGCTTCAGTTTCATTCTCAATACCAATCTTGACCTTAACAGGTGTTGGAGAATCATCTTTTAATAACTGTCCTAATTGATTTTGTTCTTCCACTAAGGAAAGCAAGGGTTGTACCTTCTCAACAGACTTAAACTCTGGTTGATTTAACAACTCTGTGGTACCTACCGAATAGAACAACTTACGTTTATTAATAGCTCGTAATAATGTCTCCGAAAGGATTAATAAAATTCCCTGCGGTCCTTCCATATGGACCAATATAGATCCTAAGGCCTCAGCCGTTACATGACCAATACTTACATTCTGTAGTGCATTGCTAAATTGTATGGCTAGACTTTGTAAAAGCTCTGGTGAAACACTTTCACCAAAGTACATCAACTCATTATCGAGTGCTCCTGTTTCAGTAATAACTACCATAATGGCTTGATGACTATCTAGCGGTAATACATGAATGTATTTGATTAATGCTCTATCATGGGCTGGTGCTAAGAATAAACTCATGCTATGACTTACCTGTGAAAGTAGTTTAGCCATATTTAGAAAGAGTTCACTCGTTGATCCATTGGAATGTTTCCATAACATTTCAATTTTTTCAGCATCCTGTAATGGAA
>CADFKY010000042.1 GCA_902834965.1 Veillonellaceae bacterium | reverse complement strand
GTAGTAGCCCCTACCACGGCAAAGCCAATGAAGAACGCTAACGTGCCGATTAACGCTGGAATAACTACTTCAAATACATTATATCGCAACGATATAAGTGTCAATGTAAGGCCATTCAATGCACTGTAGAGGAAGAACATGCCTTTTAAAGTCATAACATTGGCAGCATACGCACGAGCACTAAATAGGAATACTACGCCTAATTCAACTAATAGAATAATATTAAAGTTTTCGTATGCAAAGCGTAGCCAGTTTGGATTTGCTAATGCAGCAAAGCCAACACCAATAGTTGTAAGCAAACCTACAACCATCCACAAGAAGGACCCCTTCAAACGTTGGGATACAATACTTTCAACCTGAGCAACTTGAGAATTACTAGGTCCTGTTACATTATATGGATTCATACTATCCCTCCTTATATTTAATTATCTTTTACTAAAACTATCGAGCATTAGCAATGCCAGCAAATACCTTACCACGTTCACCGTCGATTGTTACCTCTTGACCTTCAAGAAGTACGTCATGAGCGTTTTTAGCACCTAAAATTACAGGAATACCATAGGTAATGCCAGCAATAGCACTGTCAGAGGTATAACCGTCTTCAACAGCGATAATGCCGCCTGCACGTTTAGCAATTGCCATCAATTCAGGCTCCATTGTACCTACAACGAGGATGTCGCCATCTTTGAAACTTTCATAATTGCCCTTATGATTAGCAGCAATAAATACAGTACCTGTAACGGATTTACGCAAAATACCATTACCAGACAATAGTACTTGGCCTGCAATATGAACGCGAATCATATTTGTAGTACCTGTCGCACCAGATGGTACGCCAGCCGTTACCACAACTAAGTCACCAGACTCAATGGCACCTGTGCCAAGAGCACCTGTGATGGCTTGTTTAACCATTTCATCAGAGTTAACAATTTCATGACCTTTAATAGCCTCTACGCCCCAGCACAATTGCATGCGGCGAATTGTTTCTTCATGCGGTGTTACAGCAATAATTTTGCAAGCCGGACGATGCCGAGCCGTGCTAATTGCAGTATGACCAGATTCAGTACATGTCAAAATAGCAGCAGCCCCAAGGTTTTGAGCGATGCGCACGCTTGCTAAACATACAGCACTGGTAGTCGTCATATCCACATCTTGACGAGCACGACTTTTACTATCGTAAATAGCAGCTTGTTCTGTTACCTCAGCAATGCGTGTCATAGTCGTAACCGCCTCTACTGGGTAAGCACCATTTGCAGTTTCACCAGACAACATGATTGCATCCGTACCATCTAAGATGGCATTGGCTACGTCACTTGCTTCCGCCCGTGTAGGACGTGGATTTTGAATCATGGACTCTAGCATTTGTGTTGCTGTAATAACAGGTTTACCCAAGTTATTACATTTTTCGATCATCATTTTTTGAAGTACTGGCACCTCTTCGGCAGGAATTTCTACACCGAGGTCACCACGCGCAACCATGAGACCATCTGCTACCTCTAAGATTTCATCGATGTTTTTAACGCCTTCGGCATTTTCAATTTTTGCGATAATCTTAATATCCTTTTGTTCGGATTCAAGAATACGACGGATGGCTACGATATCTTTACCGCGTTGCATGAAGGATGCAGCCACAAAATCTACACCTTGTTGACAGCCAAAGCGCAAGTCCGCTTCGTCCTGTTCAGATACAGGTGGCAAGCTAAGTGCTACGCCTGGCACTGCTACACGTTTACGATTACCGATTTCACCGCTATTTTGAACAGTGGTAACGATATTATTACCTTCGATAGCATCGATAGTAAGTGTTACAAGGCCATCGGCCAATAAAATTTTGTCCCCTACGGACACATCGCCTACAAGACCTTTGTGGTTAACAGAGCTAATCTTTTTTGTGCCTTCCACATCATCTGTAGTCAACGTGAATTGTTGACCTGCTTCGAGGAATACTTTGCCCTCTTTAAATAGACCAAGGCGCACCTCTGGACCTTTTGTATCGAGCAATAAAGCGATTGGTTTATTTACAATCATCGCCGCATCACGCACCATTTGCATGCGTTCAGCTTGCTCTTCATGAGATCCGTGAGAGAAATTGAAACGAGCTACGTTCATGCCAGCTCGCATCATATCTTCCAAGATACCAAATTTATCCGTTCCCGGACCTACAGTACATACGATTTTTGTACGTTTCATTGTTCCTCCTATGAAAACCATCCCTTTTGGATGTTCATATATTATATCAATGTTGGTAAAAGCTATCTGTGCCCTACGCAACATGTGTTATTAAGTAGTGAATATATTTATTACTACCTTAACCTCTATTGAGGTTCTTATGCATATATTATTGTACCTCTACGGAACCATCGCCTAGAATAGCTTCAATAGCCTTGATAGATTCATCACTAGGGTCAAAGCACATAGTCGGTGGCAAGTTAATGCGTTTCCGTTGTCGGTGCAAGTATAACGATGTTGGCACAGAGCCTGCGGTGTTCGTTAACACTCGTTTTAAGGCTTCACTATTTTCTGGCGTATCATATTGGCTGTAAATATGAATGGCCACATGCTTAGCCTGACTATAGTTTACCTTTAATGGCATAATGCGGTCTGCAATAATTTGCACACCCTTTTCATCCGCATCAACGCGGCCTTTTACCTTAACGATCATATCGACCGCCAAGAACTGTTGGCTTTGACTAAAGACCTTCGGGAATGCCACTACATTGGCCGCACCAGAGTAATCTTCGATGCGAAGAATGGACATAACCTCATTTCGTCTCGTCATACGGTCCGTCTTATTTTCAATCAAACCGCCAAAGGTTATGGTTTGACCGTCATACTGCTCTGGATTTTCTACAAGAGCACCCAATTCAAAGAGGCCCTCTAATTCCTTAGCATAGCCTTGCAATGGATGGCCTGTGATGTAAAAGCCGGTATATTCCTTTTCATCCTTCAATTTATCGTCTTCCGATAAATCCTCTACATTAGGTACAGGGACGAAATCTACAGATTCCTCTATATCGCCAAAGAGACTCATGGTGCCCATAGCGGCATCCTTTTGCTCTTTAGCACCAACAGCTTGGGCGCTTTCATACATATGCAACAATTGGTTTCTATTTTCCTTGAAACCATCCATGGCACCGCAGCGAATGAGACTTTCAAGAAGTCGTTTATTAACAACCTTATTATCAACACGTTTGCAGAAGTCCACAATATCCGTGTAAAGACCGTGCTCATTACGCTCAGTAATCAAGCGATCGATAGCATTGTCCCCTACGTTCTTAATGCCCCCAAGGCCGAAGCGAATAGCATCGCCTTGCACGGCAAAGCTGCGCTCAGAATAGTTAATATCTGGGCCTAGCACCTTAACATTATGCTTCTTGCAGGCATTGATATAATACGTCAATTTTTGCATGTTCTGCATAAAGCTAGTCATGGTAGCAGCCATGAATTCAGGGAAATAGTGAGCCTTCAAATACGCCGTTTGGTACGCAATGTACGCATAAGCCGCACTATGTGATTTATTAAAGCCATAGCCCGCGAAGTATACGAGCAAGTCAAATACTTCGTTCGCAATGGACTCTTCTATGCCATTGTTAATAGAACCTTGAATAAAGGATTCACGTTGAGCCTTTAGTACAGATTCCTTTTTCTTACCCATGGCACGGCGCATTAAGTCCGCTTGACCAAGGGAGAACCCGCCCATGGCGGATGCAATCTGCATAACCTGTTCTTGGTACAAGATTACACCAAAGGTATCTTTCAAAATCGGTTCCAAAATTGGATGTAAATAGGTAACCTCTTTTTTACCATGACGGCGGTCGATAAAGTCCGCCACCATGCCAGAGCCCAATGGGCCTGGACGGTACAAGGCTACCAATGGAATTAAGTCCTCAAAATGTTCTGGCTTAAGGTCCATAACGAGCTTTGTAATACCTTCCGATTCGAGCTGGAATACACCAGATGTATCGCCCTTAGTGAGGATATCACAAGCAGCCTTGTCGTCGAGTGGAATAGCATCTAAATCGAGGTCGATACCACGGTTTGCCTTGATAAGCTTTAAGGCATCCCCCATAACCGTTAAGGTACGGAGGCCCAAGAAGTCCATCTTTAAAAGGCCTAATTCCTCGATATTATCCTTATCGTACTGTGTTACAAAGCCTTCATCATTGGCATTTTGTACCGGTACATGGTCATCTAGAGGGTCTGCAGAAATTACGACGCCCGCCGCATGAGTGGACGAATTTCGCGCGATCCCTTCTAGCTTTTTACCAAAATCAAATAACTCTTTAACGTTCGAATCAGCTTCGTATAACGCTTTTAACTCTTTCCCTTGTAGCGCCTTATCTAAGGTAATCCCAAGCTCATTGGGAATCATCTTAGCGATGCGGTTTACTTCAGCCAGTGGCAAGTCTAGCACGCGACCTACATCACGGATAACCGCACGAGCCGCCTCTGTACCGAAGGTAATAATCTGAGACACACGAGCTTGGCCGTATTTCCGCGTCACATATTCGATAGCTTGACCACGCTTTTCATAGCAGAAGTCAATATCGATATCGGGCATGCTTACCCGCTCTGGATTTAAGAACCGTTCAAAGAGCAAATCGTATTTTAATGGATCAAGACCTGTAATACCTAATAGATAGGCAACTACAGAACCGGCCGCCGAACCACGACCAGGGCCTACTAAAATGTCATGATCACGGGCATACCGTACATAGTCCCATACAATAAGGAAGTAATCCTCAAAGCCCATGGTACCAATTACATCTAACTCGTAGTCTAAACGTTTTTGTAATGCTTCAGATGTTTCACCATAGAGGCGAGGAATTTCTCGTTCACAAACCTTACGCAAATAGGTCTTAGACGTTTCCCCTTCTGGCACATCAAAGTGCGGCAAGTGATGTTCGTCAAAATTAAACTCTACATTGCAGCGTTCTGCAATTTTTAAGGTATTTTCGATGGCCCCTGGAATATGTCCAAATAACTCTGCCATCTCATCCCCAGATTTTAGATAGAACTCATCATTAGGGAATTTTAAACGATCCACCTCAGCACGACGGCGGCCCGTAGAAATACAAACCTTAATATCCTGCGCGTCCGCATCCTCTTTTAAGACATAGTGAAAGTCATTAGACGCTACGATGCCAAGGCCATATTCCTTGCTGAGCTTAATGAGCTCCTCTTGCGCCTTTGCCTCCTCTGGCAAGCCATGGTTTTGGATTTCTAAAAAGAAATTATCCTTGCCGTACGTCTCGATATACCATTCGATGGAACGCTTGGCACCTTCCATATTATCTTGCAAGATATATTGAGGAATCTCACCTTGAATACAAGCACTGAGGGCAATTATGCCTTTACTGTATTGGCGCAATAAATCGCGGTCTGCACGAGGCTTATAATTAAACCCTTCAGTAGAGGCTTTCGACACGATTTTTACTAGATTTCGATACCCTTCCATGGTCTCCGCTAATAGAATAAGATGTTTTAATCGTTCACGGCTGCGACCTTCCTGCTTATCAAGACGGCTACCTTCTGTGACATATACTTCACATCCAATAATCGGTTTAACGCCTTGGGCCACACATTCCTTATAAAAATAAATGGCTGCGTACATATTGCCGTGGTCTGTAATGGCAAGAGCTGGCTGATTTAACTCCTTCGCACGACGTACCATGTCAGGCAAACGACTGATACCGTCTAGCAAACTAAACTCTGTATGACTATGTAAATGTACAAATGGCTGCATGGTACACCTCCTTTAAGGGCGATGAGCAAAATACACGTTCAATGACTTCTTACGAGCCTTCCAATCTGGCAAAAACTGTGCCACTAGATTGTGAAAGTTCTTGGAATGGTCTAAATATTTAAAATGAGCAAACTCATGAATCATAACGTACTCAATATACGCCTGTGGCCCCTCTAATAAACGGGTGTTCATCTTAATGAGCTGCTTTGCTGGCGTACAAGAACCCCAACGGCTCTTCATACGTTGCTGTTTTATGGTTGGCATAGGTACATCAATACCTTGCTTCTGAAAGCGTTGATACACGACCTTCGCCCAATGAACAAAGACCTTCTCCCCTAAATTACGCCAATAACTTTGCATTAATTTATGCTTCGCTTCATAGGTCGTACCACGAGGTACAACCATGGTAAGAATGGCTTTTCCGTCAAAGCCGATATGAGGCTTTCCATCCTGCTCAACTAAGCGCAACGTAACGGGAATGCCAAGGATTGATAAGCTTTCACCATTCACATACTGCAACGCATCGACGCGCTTGGCATTCAATGCATCAATCTTGTAACGAGCCCGCTCAATGAAGGGCATATTCTCGATGACAAACTTGTCCACCCTATAATCCGGCACATACGCATTCGCCGACACATGGATCACACCATCCTTTGTAATGCGCATGTTCATGTTCTTCACACGCTTGATGGTTAACTCATATTCAATTCTGTCGCCATTATAGGTAATAGACCTAGTTGTTGAAGTATTCATACCTTTTATTTTATCATAAAACACTCATAAAATCGTAAAATTCTGGTAATTTTAATAGGAATTATTCGATATACGTAAAATGATAAAAAATAACAGATAGCTGATTAAAGATGATCAACTATCTGTTATTTAAACTAATATAAAACTAAACTTATCCTGATAGAATTTGAATACATTCAACGAAGACTAAAAATAATCCCAGTTATCACTTTCAATTAAACGACGATATCTTATAGGAACATTCTCATAACCATCTATTGTCTTTATTCTCCCAATAAAATTATCATATTGTTTTTCATTTAAATCAAATTTAAGATTCACAAATATATAGTGATCTAAATACCCATCATAAATAATATATTTTTGTTGTACATGATCAACTTGACCAATGAAAATTTGATGATTATGAATGGATTTGTATATATGATAATTATCTGCATCTAAGGAGTTTATCAATTTATATGACTTTATACCAGATGCAATTCTAATCATTTGTCTATAATCATACAAAACTCCTTCATTATTTAACTGAACCAAATAATCAGGCTTTATACCAACCACACTTCCTAATTCAGCATGAAAAAACCAAGAGTTAACTAAAAAATAGCCACCAATAAAAAACAGAGAAAAAATATTTCCTAATATACTAATTATCAGCAACCTCTTTTTCCACATCTACTTATCGACCTCTACTTCCATTTGGAATTCTACAAATGCATTAGTTGTTGCGATTGCACGACTTTGTTGCCATTCTACACCAATAGGGTTAAATAACCCCAAAACCCCTTTATAGTCATCATCAGATCTAAATTTGACCTTATCACCAACAAATCCATAAACATAATAGGTCCTTGTAGTACTTGATTCATCAATAAGTTTGGCAGTAGCAGATACTGTACTACTATGAAATGCTGCAGCTAGCCCAAATTCAATCTCTGCTAACTCAATGTTACCCTCAGATAATTGATTTTTAAAGGATTCAATAGGAAAAACAAGTTCCTTCGAGAATATATTAACATTATCATAAATACCCGTGCCATTATAGGTTAACAAATTTCTAATTTCAGATCTCAGTGTTGGAGACTTAGCAATGTCACGTCCTTCTTTTGTATCCATAGAAAAAGTATAGTTCTCAGCACCTTGACTAGCAACATACATTAAAGGTGCAGCAAAAGGAACATCGTTTTTATGCTTTTCAATAAAAAGCTTATGGTGATATGCTAGTAATTCTTGTATAAAATTTTGATCTCTGGTATATGGTTCCACATACTCACTTTTCACAAATCTTTCTTGATCATTTTTAGCCTGTTCATAATTATCATAAAATGCATATTCACCAGGCCTACTAGCAAGCACCGCATTCCACTTTGTTGCATAAGATGCTACTGCAACACCAGCATTTACAGGGGCTCCGCTCACCTTATTAACTACACCCCCT
>CADFKY010000041.1 GCA_902834965.1 Veillonellaceae bacterium | reverse complement strand
GCCGCCTCTAACGCATGCATATCGTCAGGGTTTACAATGCTAGGCAAGCCTGTGCGGATGAGATTATTTGTTTCCGGATCCAGCTTAATCTCAGATGTATCTGGAACCTGTTTGATACATACTAATAACTCCATACACTCACCCCTGTCTAAATTCTACGCCCTTAGCGTTACGCGGATATTTCCAAGTTTTTACGATTGTTTCACCACAAAGAACACGGCATGTACCGCATTCTAAGCAACCGGCGAAATCAAAGGCTAAATCGCCGTTTTCTTGCAATGTATATAGACCGGCAGGACAACCATTGACGAGCTTCATTTTCTCTTCAAGGCTAAAACCAGCGCCATCCACAAGGATATGAGGAGACGTTTCATCTACATAATATTTATTGGCGCCCAAACGCTCTTCTAGTTTCATAGGGAACGCACCCCTTTCCAAGCATCACGAATCAAGGTAAATAGGCCAATGTCTCCGACACGGCGCATAATTTTCTTCATCATTGGTACTGCACCATCACCATTTACAGTGAATACGTCGCGCATCAAATTATTAACAAATGCTGGGTATTCATTGAAAATACGCGGATGGGTAGCGAGGAATTTAGGCATATTTTTGTAACGCTTCAAGTCCTTCAGTAACCAAGAACTCTTGATTTGACGTTCATACAATTTAGCTACGCGATCCATATTTTCATCGCGCAAGGCTACGTTAACTGCATCTGCTGCGCACATACCGGACTCGATAGCAAGGTCCATACCACGAATAGTATACCCAAGATTCATACACATGCGCGCCGCATCGCCAACGATAATATAACCATTACCACCCAATGTAGGCATCGATTTATAGCCCCCTTCAGGTACGAGGTGGGCACTATGTTCTTTCAACTGACCATTTTTCAACAATGGCGCAATTCTTGGATGGCTTGTGAAAGCTGAAAGCATATCGTCTACAGAACGATCGGCTTTACCGATGTCTTCAAGGCCCACAACCATACCCACAGAAAGGCTATCTTTATTTGTATAAATAAAGCCGCCTCCCAATAAGCCAGAGGTCATATCACCTAGAGTAAGCCACGCCATACCGTCATCTCCAGACAGCATAAGGCGATTTTCAAGGTCCTCTTTTTTAAGTTTGTATACCTCTTTTACCCCTACTGCCACAGTGCTTGGATCGGTAGGAGCTGTAAGGCCTGCTTTTTCTAATAATACTGTATTAGAGCCTTCTGCGATGATAACAAGTTTTGCATATACTTCATCATCGTGGCAACGAACGCCAACAACGCGTTGCTTTTTGCCTTCACCTTCAGTAATGAGGTCTGTTACCTGTACATTGGATACGAGAAGAGCCCCTTTTTTCTCAGCCTCTTCAGCGAGCCATTTATCGAATTTAGCGCGTAATACTACGTAGGATTCTTCATTCGGTTGTCCATCTTCGTAGCTGTATTCAATAGTCGTCATTTCATTGCCAGCGCCGATAGAAATGCGTTCTTTTGTCACCTTACGTTCCAATGGGGCACGGTCTCTAAAGTCCGGTACTAACCGTTCTAAAGAATGCGTATAGATACGTCCACCCATCATATTTTTAGCGCCTGGTGCGGTACCGCGTTCAATGAGTAAAACCTTTACCCGTTGCTCCGCGAGGCGTAACGCCGCCGCAGAGCCTGCTGGGCCTGCACCAACAACGATAACGTCAAATGTTTCATTGCGATCAATTGCCATATACTCAGCTCCTTTAAATCAAAGCTTAGACTTACATAAGTTCATATAGTATATATATTTCTCTATTAAGAACCAAAATACCTCTAAAAATTACCACAGAAAAATGAATATATTCTATATTTTTTAACATTACGTTGTAAATAGCTCTATAGGATGTATATATACTCATTATATACTTATACTATTGCATACTATTCATTACCAATAGGTGCAACAAAATTCATCAATTCGTGAAATTTATAAGTTTATCTAGCTTTCACGGTAAAAGTAGCGTATGATAAAAGTAGGAAAAACCCTATACGGAGCAACACGCGTATAATACGACCGCATAATGCAAGACCACGGTCAAGGTTAGGCACTCATTATTTTGGAATTACCAGAGGAGGCCATATGGACCCGTTAAGAATCTTGAAAGCATTATCAAATCCACATCGGTTAGATATTATATTGTGGCTAAAGCACCCAGAGAAAGAATTCGGTGTACAAGTACACACTAAAACTCTTATCGATTTCCCTAACAGTGTGAGCGTTAAGAGTATTCAAAAGCGCTGTGGTGTATCTCAATCTTCCATCTCTACATTTATGAGCATCTTAGAAAATGCAGAACTCGTAGAGTCTCGTAAGATTGACCAATATACCTATTTCCGTCGTAACGAAAAGGTAATCCTTGAGTTCGGCGAATGGTATAACAAAGAGGTATCCATCCAATCGGACGATATCGATAAATTATTAGAAACGGTAAACTTAGAAGATACTTCGTATCCTACGACAGAACTAACAGAGGAAACTTCTGTGCTTAGCGAACAACTCGCGGTCGAAATCAATACTAAGGGATCCGATCATGATGAAAACAGGAAATAACATTCTCCCTCACTCACCATACTTAGGGATAAAAAGAAAAGAGCTATAATACACATGCGATTATAGCTCTTTTTTATTTTTAATCATTCAATATATTTTGTAAATCTCGCCGATTATAGTAAATATGACGAACCTCCATTACATCTTCAATTACTACATAAAAGATATAAAAGTTGCGTACTATAATTTTATAATATGGATACTCACGTTGTTTCTTACTCGGATATACGGCAAAAGATTCTGGACAACTTAATCTTGTGTATATAGCAGCCTCAATATCTGTAATTAGTTGATGAGCGGCTTCTCTATTATGCAGAACATAAGTTATATAATCAACAATATGATTAAGCTCCTCTTCAAATAATGGTAAAATCGTAAGTTTATATTTCCGCTCCATCGATTCTCTCCCTTACGCGACGAAATACATCGGCACCAGAGTATCGAATTTTACTTTCTTTTGCTGCAGAATCAGCTTCATCCAAGGCGTACTCAATAGGATCTGTTAATGCTGAATATTGTTCAATACTCATTAACACCATAGTTCCATATCCATTCTTAGTTAAAAATACAGGCGAATTTGTTGTAATAACGGTTTCTTCAACTTCAGGAAATTTATTACGCAAGTCTGATACAGGTCTAATATTAATCAATATATACACCTCCTTATATCATAATTCTATCATTATTTTATTAATTTTACTAACAATATTATGGCAATCAATAGTTCAACTAAAAATGCCCTCCAACAGGAGGGCATCTATTATATTAGAATTATACTTCTTCTATCGTTGTGCTTCATAGGCTCTGAATAGTTTAGATAATAATTCAGGTGCCAAGCGCAATAGGTCTGGGTTTTCACAGAAGGATACGCGTAATTGTGTTCTGCCTGGATTATCTTCACCTTTTTTACCGCTATAGAAACCATTGAGTGGAGCCATGAGGAGTGTGTATTCTTTACCATCATCAAGACTAATAGCACCGTGTTCAGCACACCAAGAGGCAAATTCTACACCATCAAAGCCCGGTTTCGCTACCTTCCGTACGTCGATAACAAAGTAAATAGACGCTTCTGGACGAGATACGATGAAATCAGGTTCGACTGCTTTGAAACCTTCGTGAAGTTCAAAGATCATCTTACGGTAGTAATCGCGTTGTTGTTCATACCAGTTATGAAGCTCTGCATGGCTTTCATGAGCCAAAGCACCAAAGATATATTGACCTAATGTATTAGCACTAAGGTTCGCTGTATATTCGGCTACCGATTTTTCATAGCATAATTTGTTATCTGTAATGATGGCACCAATGCGTAGGCCACAAGCGTTCCATACCTTACTAGCTGTTTCAAGGCTGATACGACGGCCTTCAATGCCAGGAACATCCTTATTGGTTAACGCCCAAATACTAGATGTTTCTTTCCCTTTTTCGTAAGCCAATTCGCGATAGGCTTCGTCAGAGATAATCCACAAATTATGCTTCACACATAATTTTGTATATTCAATCAATGTTTCTTTACTGAATAATTGACCTGTTGGGTTATCGTAAGGAATGATGAGCAACGCACCAGGTTTTGTATCGATAATACGTTGTTCTACCGTTTCTACGGATGGCAATTCAAATTCGCCGTTTTCATTAAGTTCACGCTCAACAGTAACTGTTTTACGGCCAATGCGAAGACCTACCGCATCATAGTTTGTATAAGATGGGTTGAACATTAATAGAGGGCGTTCCTCTTCACCAGCACCGCCACATACACCAAGCATAATGATTTCCATCGCCATGGATGCACCGTCTGTTACGAGTACATTAAGGCCTGTTGTATCAAAGCCTTGGCTGCGTAAAATATGAAGGAATGCTTCGCGGCATTCATCGGTACCTGTCGTTGGTACATACGGTACAATGCCTGTATGGAACGGGCTATCCACACCGCCCAAATCGAACAACCGACGCTGCATGGCGGGATGCATAGGACGCATTACATTACCAATAGAACCATTCACCAAAATTGGTGGGTTCTTACGTTCCAAGAATTTAATTTGTCCTAGGCGAATGCCAGATGGCTTTCGAGCCATCATATACGGCGACAATTCTGGTTGTTTCATTCAGATCCAACTCCTCTAAAAAAGAAACTGCCTCGATAGAGAGGCTATATTAACTGTAAAAGTAACAAAACCACTACATACAACCGCAGTTCTATTCTTTACAAAGATAAAGTACTAATATATTGATATATATAGATACCTAATATTATAGTGCTTTTACTATAGAAAATCTATAGTTTTATAATACAGACTTATGTTCTTATCGCTCATATACCATTTGTGTCATAAAGTAAATGCCTCGTCCAATGTGATAGGTTTTAGCCAGTATTGATTCATAAGCGCCCTCTCTCATCTGCAACTTACGATTTAAAGAATGTTTATATTAAGTATACAGTAGAAAATATATTACGTATATAAAGAAAAGACCGAGCCCATTGGAGCTCGGTCTTATATGCTACATAAACAATCAAACAATTAAATCATCAAATTATCTATCAATAGATTTTCGTCCATGATCGTTGCTGTTCGCATTCTTTGTAGCTTTAGCTGTATGTTTTGTTGTAGAAGCTTTAGTCACAGGTTTTACTTCTTTACCTTTAGCAGGTTTAGCTTGTTCTGCTTTCACAGGTTTAGCCTTTTCTTGTTTTACCTTTTTAGGTTTCTCTTGTTTCACTTTCACAGGTTTTTTAGCATTAACTGCTGCACCTGCTGGTTTAACAAAGGCATTATTAAGGTTTGTCGCCACTTGTAATGCTACGTCAGAGTTTGGCGTAGATACGATGGATTGACCGGCTACTGTTACAGTACCACCACTGTAGGATGCAGAGCCTGGTGTAATTTGGTTGTTATGGTACAACCGTGCCAATTTGCCAGCCATGTAATACGCCCGTTCTTCCCCTGTATAGCGGCCACTGCCTGCTGGGCTATAGATATTATCGCCATTGACGTAAACGGCGCCATTAGACACGTTTACGTGATTTCCAGAGTATGTGTACATGCGGGAAATATTGTTATTTACACGATCAGACAACTTAGGATGGTTGTTTGGTGCCACTACTTGTGAAAGTCCTTCACGATAGTGCTCCCCAACCTTGTTACGTAGAACCGCCATAGAACCAGCTGCACCGCCCACATTATATGGAGATTCACTTAAAATCTTGAAGCCTAGTTCATCGGCTGCTTTTTCTTGGCTCATTGTAAATACTTGATTAGACAAATAGTTACCAGCTACGTTAGATAATAACGCGGCCCCTTCGCTACCACCAGCTGCAATACCTACAGCTGTAGACAGGCCAATTTGCTTTCTAGCGCCATTGATAATATCTTTATGCTCACCATGAGCAATTTCATGGGCCATTACATAAGCCAATTGATCATCATCAAGGGTATCCAAAGCACCTTTATTAACAGACATAACGCGACCAAGCGTTGCAAAGGCATTAAACTCTGTATCAGGGTTTGCATAGACAACGTAAGAACGTTTTACGCTAGGAGATGCCTCTAATGTTTTCAAGATGCGTTGTACGCGCGCTTGCGCTGCACTATCGTTTAAGTAACCTGTTTTCTCCTTAGTACGCGCCAAGCTTTCTTGTTGGCCTTGTTCGGAGTTATCCATTTTATTTAATGCAGTAGATACATAAGCCATGGCAACAGCGCCACCAGCCAATGTTTGTACTGCGCTAGATGCAGCATTCACAGGTGCTGTTTGCATAATAGCAGGCGCCATAGTCGCTGCCATAGCTACAGATAACGTAGCTGCTGTAAGTTTCTTGTTCATTCTCTCAACCTCTCGAATTGATTAACCATATAGTAATAAAACAAATTATCACACTAGATTTACACACTATGTATATAGTATCTCTTCATGGTAAATATAGAATGAATAATGGAACAATCATTCATCTGTCATTACTGTCTATTGATTCATCGTTACGATTATTGATCTGATGTTACTGGTTTAGCTGAAAGTACGACCGCTTCTTTACCATCTTTAGAAACGGCACCACCATGGGTATAGCCAACTACATCAAAGCCCGCCTCGGCACACTGCTCTGCGATGCTTTCATAATTTTCATTCTTACCACGAGTACAGGTAGAAAGATGAACCGTAGTAACACCTTTTTTCTTGAAAGACTCAATTTTCTTAGCTAGATCGCCACCACTATGCGTGAAACCGACCAACTCAATCTCCTCATCAGCATAACGCTCAAAAGAATCTGCTTTATTCATAAATGCTTTTAAACAACCGCCGCAAGAACAGCGCTGCATTGTATCCTCATTGACGAGAACTGCAATTTTTTTAGACATAAAACCTCCTATTAAAGTATAGTATAAACCTTAGTATAACATAGCTATAAAAAAAAGATGTATCCTAAAGCACGTTGATTAATGCTAATTATAGATAAGAATAAGCTAAAAAATAAAAACGTTAAAAGCTTATTACCCCCTATATTCCTCGTAAATAAATCTAGTAAAGATACTATTATTTAAATCCCTGACGTTTAATTTATAACAATAAATGATACAACTTGATTTCTTCTTTTCATAGACCTTGAAAGATACTTAACGACCATGAGATTTGAATAGTGATTACAAGAGTAAAATAATCTACTCATTACATCTTTGAGCTACAAAATATTGCCTTCTTATCTATATAGTTAAGGTAAGAATTTACAGTATATAAAACTATTTAAAATTGAAGATTGATAGCATATATGCTATCATTAAAGAAAGAAGGATTGGGATGGAGAAACCTAAGTTTATATCTTATACTAGGCCAAATGGTCATAACGAGTTTGAAGAGTTTTATAACTCACTCCCTACTAAAGATAGAAATAAGTTACGTGCCACTATTGATATGATTGAAAAAGCAGGCATACATCCAGCAATACAACTTGAATGGGTAAAAAAATTGGATTCTGAAATATACGAGATACGATCAAAAATATCTTCGAACATTCAAAGAGCCTTATATTTTCACATTAGAAATAATCAATATATTATTACACATGGATTTACTAAGAAAACCCAAAAAACACCGACGAAAGAAATAATAAAAGCTAAACAGATAAAACAAGAATTTGAGGAGGAATATTATGCCACTAAAACCATTAGATAAGATATTTGAGAAAGATAGAAATAATCCTACTTTAACAGAAAGTTATTTAGAGGAAAAAGCTAAATTAGAAAATGCCTTAGCTGTTTTAAAAGCACGAGAGGCTGCAGGACTAACACAACGTGATTTAGCGAAAAAATCTGGAGTTCCACAGTCTACAATCGCCCGTATAGAAAAAGGTGCCAATACAAGTTTAAGCACTATGTGTAAAATTGCATTTGCTTTAGATAAACAAGT
>CADFKY010000040.1 GCA_902834965.1 Veillonellaceae bacterium | reverse complement strand
TTTGTAGAAAAATCACCGAATTCTTTTTGAGGTGGCACTTCGAGAACGATTTCTGGATATTCCCCAGCTGGTAAACCACCGCTGTTAATCGTATCTTGTAATGCCTGTTCAATCCCCGATTTCAGGATTTCCTTCATGTCCATGCTCTGTATCCTCCCGCACGTCTATATCTAACTGATTATAAAATTGCCATTCACCTTCGACGGAAATGTCATATCCTAAATGGACATGACCTACGCCTTCGTGAAAGTCTACTGTTAATTCATGAGTATTCACGGCCATGTGCAAATCACCATACGGTGTTTCATACACGGATTCGCGCTCTTCACCACGGACATATTGATGACGCATATTCACAGCCCCTGTTCGAAGCAATACAATAGAGTCATCATGGATTTTAATGGTCGTCTTTACCCCATCTAAGCCAGTCACACTAGATTCTTCATAACGCACATACTGGGCATTACCCTTTTCATGTGATGTACCTGGGGAAATCAGTTCCACTACGGTATCCTTGCCGTCCATATCTCGTTGTACACTTTTTACGGACACTAGAACCCGCTTCATTTTTCAACCTCCATGGCAGTAATTAATCATCATATTATACCATAATCAAAGACTATTTTGCACCCTCAATGAGTCGCAATTTCTCAGTCTTTGTCATCTGTTTTATGGCATATTCTCTACGTTGTGCATCTTGTTTATTGTGAAAGCTTTCAGAATACACCAATTCAACAGGACGTCGCCCTCTCGTATACTTAGCACCGCCTGGAATAAGCCCATTATGAGCCTCTATACGGCGTTCAATATCGGTGGTCCACCCACAATACAAGGAATCATCTGCGCAACGCACCAAGTACACATAGTGCCGCTCTTCAGACTTAACCTCCTTATTTGCCATTTTTTGCATCATCAGTAATCGGTTCCAACGTAATAGTATTGATGATTACTGGCTCTACTGGTTTATCATTACGGCCTGTTTTTACTTTGCCAATTTTTTCAACTACATCCATACCTTGTACTACAGTGCCAAAGATAGTGTGTTTGTTATCTAACCAATCTGTAGGTCCCAATGTAATAAAGAACTGAGAGCCACCTGTATTAGGGCCTCGGTTTGCCATGGCAAGAACGCCCATTTTATTGAAGTGTAAATCATTGGAGAACTCATCAGGAATTGTATAGCCTGGACCGCCAGCACCTGTACCATCTGGATCCCCGCCTTGAATCATAAAGCCTTCGATAACGCGGTGGAATGTAACACCATTATAGAAACCTTTCTTCACTAGGTAATCAAAGTTTTTTACTGTAATAGGTGCTTTAGAGCCTAACAATCGAACTTTGAATTGACCATAATTTGTATCAAAAATAGCATACTCATCTGCAATTGGCGCATTTGAGAAGTTAGGCATAGTTACAGATTCTGCCTTTACAGTGTTACCTTGCGGTTGTTCCCCACTCTTTGTACCACAAGCGGCTGTACCAAGCATTGTAATCCCCAACATTGCGCATAAAGCCAAGCGTTTCCAGTTCATAGTCCCCCCCAAATGTATCATATATACTAACATGTATGTAAAATTCACATAGAAAAGCCGCTCAACCCGTGAGCGGCTCTTTTTTAGTATATCATGTTTTAGAGAAAATTTGGTTTAAATAATTATTAAATTTACCAATTTATATAACCTTATACTTTCAGTTATATATCAGTCATTATTTACCATCAAATTGTTCCGTTTTTTTAGTCTACAATGAGGACATTAGAACTCAATCAATCCACTTGAAATGCTTGCACGCATTATAGATGCCATCCTTATCACAGTCAGTAGTGATATAATCAGCTTTTTCTTTTAATTCAGGGCGTGCATTCCCCATGGCAATATTAAGCCATTCCGGTCTAAACATGGATAAATCGTTATACCCATCGCCAAACACAACAGCTTGATTAGGCTTCATGCCAAAATGATCCAGCATATTGCGAATGCCCAAGGCTTTTTCCATTGGTTCATATAAAACACAGCCATCGCCATAACGGATGAGCTTATGTGTCATATGCTCAATTTCTTTCTCCTCTTCTTCCCCTTCTTTAAAGAACACATAAATCTTGTAAAATTCTTCTACACTATGAAAGTCAAAATTAGGGTCTACTGTCGTTTTAAATACATCCCAATTCGGATGCCACTCTAAAATTTCTTTATACGGTGTAATACGTCCTAATTTATTCCGATCTGTTACAGCCCAAGGAATATTGTGAGATTCTAAATACTCCAAGTACTTAATACACGCATCACGATCCATACCAATCATGGATACTAATTCATTATTAACGGTCACACTATGACCGCCATCTGCTACAAAATCTGTAAGCCCCGCTTGTTCCGCAAAGCGCTTTGCATCTACTTGGATACGGCCTGTTGCTAGTGCCACCCTATGACCACGGCGCTTTAATTCATCTAAGCTATATTGAGCACTGTCGGGAATTTTACCTTCC
Source organism: Veillonellaceae bacterium (assembly GCA_902834965.1). Next base: position 5,715 of record CADFKY010000040.1, on the reverse strand, counting down.
GGCCACACAGCTAAGGTATTGTCTATATCGAAAAAGAAAAATTTCTGTTCCACAGGCCCTCCTAATCACGTCCGCTCATTAACTTAAATCGCTCTTTCTGCTCTACATCAGGATATTTTTCTTGATCCACATCACTCAAAAACATATCTAGTGGTCGTACATATAAGTCACGTTGATCATATAATTTTTGATACACTACGAACTGTTCACTCGTTTCCGAATGAGTTGCAACATCTAACACATAATAGTACATGCCTTTAAAATGACGATATAAGCCACCCTTTACAATTTTTCGCATTTATAACCTCATCACATAACATACACAAACGGTTACAAATTATATTAATCAAGAGATTCCATATATTGAATAGCCTTAGTCAACATATCTGCAGTAATTTTGTACGGAGATACATCAATATCATGAACAGATGTAGCCTTTTCAACAATTTGAGGAATATGCGATGCAGTAAGACCTAACTGTGAAAGTTTAGTAGGCCAACCTAATTCGCGGTATATTGGCAACCACCGTTGTAATTCATCCATTTGTTGGTCAACGGTTAACAAAATAAGTAAGCCATATGCTACCATTTCACCATGCAAATGGTTTTCTTCTGTTTCTTTATTAGTAACACAGCCATAACATACAGCATGAGCCATATTACTATTATATGCCATAGGAACACAACCCGATACAATACCGGTAGTAAAGATAACAGTCATAGCAATGGTATCAAATGCATCACTACGTTTTTTAGCTTGACTGTCTTTATAGGCTTGTATACCATGTGCTAAAATTGGTTCACTACACATAGAAGCTAGAGTAAGGCCTAACTGAGTATTATAATCTTGCTCACGATTGCGAGCAGAAAGATGAGTTTCATAGTGTTTTGCAATAGTATCTCCCATTCCCGCCCACAAGTAACGGCTTGGTGCTTCTACGAGAATATCAGCATCAATAAAGCAGTGCACAGGAGGATGATTTACAAAGGCTACGTCATCAAAAGTATGCTCTGCAGTGTATACAGCTGCGACTTCTGACGTTGCAGCACAAGTAGAGGCAATGGTCGGAATTGTAAAGAATGGTTTATCATCTAACTCTAGAGCTACTACTTTTACCGTATCCATGGCCTTACCGCCACCAACCGCAAACATAAAGTCCGCATCTTTTACAGAAGCCATTTGTGCAATTTCCTTACCTCGAGCGAAAGTACACTCTCCACCAAAGTGAATAATATCTAGCACTTTAATCCCTGCTTTATCAAGCACTGGACGAATGTGTGGCAAAGCTTTAGAAAGAGCTGTCTCACCACCGATGATAGCTACAGACTTACCATATAATTTTGTAAATTTGGGAATAGCATCGAACACCTCATGACCGCCAAAACTATAACTAGGTAAACAATGAGTACTACGCATAAAATCTTCCTTCCTTCCTTCATTATCTATATTCTTATTATAGAAACTTCTACTCACAAAATCAATTTTATATGACAACCCTTAAGATACAAAAAGGTTCTATACTTTCACCCAAAACGAAAGTATAGAACCTTTAATGCTATTATTTATTTTCGGACACAAGACCTTTATGGATAAGACCTACAACAAAGCCTAATACCGCAAAGCTCACCCAGCCCATCCCAGCAGCCTGGAATGGAATGTATTGAGTAAAGAGCTGTTCCAATGCAGCAGGTGCAATACCTGCCGTTTCAAGACCAGTCATAAGAGCAGAGATCATTGTGAAAGCCATTGTCCATGCGTATACGCAACGACGACCACCGAACACATTATGAAGAAGTGCCAACAAGATGATTACAATCGTTAACGGATACAAGAGCATCAACACTGGAATCGCTGCACTGATGATTGTTTTCAAACCGAACATGCTAAGACCAAATGCTGCTACGGAGAAGATTACTACATATAATTTATAGCTAATCTTCGGTGTCAACTTGTGGAAGTACGTACCACAAGAAGTGATAAGACCGATACTTGTAGACAAGCAAGCTAGAAGAACGATGATAGCCAAGATAATTTGACCGAATTCACCGAACAAGTAGTTAGCACTTACGGACAACACAGGAGCACCTGTATCAAACAAACCAAAGCGTTCAACACTAGTAGCACCAATGTTAGCGATAAATACATAAACAATACCGAGAAGACCTACAGCAATAGCGCCTACTTCCATTACTGTTTTTGTAATAACCGCACGAGATGTAGCGCCGCTAAGACGTACAAAGTCGATTACAAGAATAGCAAATACTACGGAAGCCAACGCATCCATCGTATTATAGCCGTCCAAGAAACCTTGCAACACAGCTGTAGGTGCATCACCATAAGCTGGTTGTGGCACTGCATAGCCGCCTAGCGGAGTCATAAAGGATTTAATAATTAACAACAGAATTACAAGTAGTAATGCTGGTGTCAAAATATTACCGATACGATTAACAAGCTTTTGTGGACTAATGGATAACCACAAAGAAACACCAAAGAATAATGCCAAGAAAATTGGTTCCATATTCATGCTTAAACCTTCTGTGAAAGGTTTAATTGCAATTTCATAAGCTACAGTACCAGTACGTGGCGTCGCAAACATTGGACCGATACTCAAGTAAAGAGAAATTGTGTACAACAAGCCATAAATCGGATGAACACGGCTCGCAAGTTCTTCAACATCTTTACAGGAGGAGTACCCCATCGCTGCAACACCTAATAGTGGAAGGCCTACACCTGTTAATACGAAGCCGAGCAAAGCCCAACCTACGTTATCACCAGAATGTTGACCTAAGGCCGCTGGGAAGATCAAGTTCCCTGCCCCAAAGAATAGGGCGAATAACATCATGCCTATAGCCCAATAGGCACGGGCAGATAATTTATCATTACCATTCATAAACGTAACCCCCTTCAGGTTATATATAAAAATAATATTACTATTATAATCCTAATGAGGATATGTATGCAATAAAAATATCCTTGTTATGATATATCAGCATAATATTATTCCTATAAGTAAAGGAAATTAAACATCCGCCTTTTTAATGTGAACTTGCACATCATAGAATGTGCTACCCCAACCTTGATCCGTAGGTCTATCTGCTGTAAGTACATTAATACCTACATTAGGATCACTAGATTGTGATTGCCACCACACGCCAAGTGTTACTAATGTACCTCGTTGTACCTCTTCATCATAGTAAGCTCTAATTTTTACGCTACCACGATCATTATAGATTTCTACTTCATCCCCATCATTAATGTTATATACCTTTGCATCTTCAGGGTTGATACGTAGTTTCATAAGCTCAGGATCATCAAACTCAAGTTCACAGAAGCTAGAATCTAAAATACGAATATCATTACCTATGATGAGCCAGAACGGTGCATTATCTCCATATGGTGGCAAATAACGAATTAATGGTTCCACATCATGCGGATTATATAATTCAATCTTTCCAGATGGCGTTTTAAAATCTAATTTGTAATTTTCAGGCAATGTCATCTCTACAGGTTCACCTTGTAAGATTACATCTTGATCGACCTCAGATATACGACTAGATGTACGAACAATTTGTTCTATTAGCTCCCGTTCACTAAGGTTAAAGAATTCATCTTGAAGCCCCATTCGTTTAGCTAACTCAGAAATCACTTGCCAATTGGATCTAGATTCACCAACAGGATCGATTAATTTATAGCCAGTTCCGATGGTATAGTGCCCATAAGAGTTATATATATCATCATGTTCTACAGATGTAGTGGCCGGTAAAATAATATCCGCATATTTACATGTGTCGGTAAAGAATCGTTCATGAACAACTGTAAACAAATCATCTCTCATCAAACCGTTTCGTACTACATTTTGATCAGGCGCTGTTATAGCAGGGTTACTAGAGAACACATAAAGGCTATGAACTGCTGTACCTGATGGATTTGTAAGCATTTTACCAAGTTTAATCATAGGCATCAAACGCTTAGCTGGTGCAGCAACATGAGCCTGCTGCATCACTTCTTTGCCAACAAACTTACTGCCGCTGGCACTCGATAGCAAACCACCTCCTAGGTGTTGCCAAGCGCCAACTACAGCAGGTAATGCATTAATGGCACGACAACTCATGGCACCATTTCCATAGCGTGACAATCCACTGCCAAGACGTATAAATGGAGCCTTAGCGTTAGCGTATGCATGAGCAAACTCGGTCATACGCTCTACGGAAACGCCACAAAGCTCAGATGCTTTTTCAGGTGTAAAATCAAGCAACACATCATTTACAAGCTCATCATAACCTTGAACATGTTTCTTAATAAAATCTATATCTGCTAATCCATCTCGATGGATAATATGAAGCATGCCTAATGCTAAAGCACCATCACTGCCAGATTTTACGTAAATATGTTCATGAGCTTGATTAAAGGTATAGGTTTTATGGGTATCTATAATCCAAACACGAGCACCATTCTTTTTGGCCACGTTTACATCATGTAAGATATGAACATCGGTAGCAGTCGCATTAATGCCCCACAAAACAATTAAATCACTATGTTGTGCCTCTTGCGGTTTAATAGCTAATGTATCTCCATAAACAGCGCGGAAACCGGCCTGCTTAGCGGGAGAGCAAATACCACGGTCTTGATCTGTCGCCCCAATACGGCGGAAAAAGTAATCTGCTGCTGGACTTTGAATAACACCCATAGTGCCTGCATAGGAGTAACGTAAGATACTTTCACTACCATAAGTACTAATGGTGTCTTTAAAATTATTAACGATAGTATCTAATGCTTCATCCCAGCTGATACGCACATATTGATCTTCTCCCCCCCCCTTTTTACCAATTCGTTTCATTGGGTACTGTAAACGCAACGGAGAATGAACCACTCGTTCATAATGCGCCATCTTAGGGCATAATGTGCCTCTGGTAAAAGCATGATCTTTGTTACCACGAACAGATACTACTCTATTGTTCTCTACAGATACGATGAGCCCACATGCATCTGGACAGTCATATGGACATACTGATTTGTATTCTTTCAAAATAAGCACCTCGCTTATAAATTATATAAACTATAGGATGTATATTTATATTATATTACAGCATCCTTTGTATAAGTGTAACCTTTAATACATTTTCTAACTTTGTAAAGATTAAGAATACTGCATATATTGCATAACAATGCATTCAGTTATCACAATACGTTAATATACTCATCAATATTTTTTATATATAATACTGAACATTTCAAGTTTTATCGATATTTATCCATTCTCATTCTTACTCAAAGCCTAAACAGATATACTAATAAGCTCTATAAAAATACTGCAAATCTATAAAAAAAATATGCAATCATAACTAAAAGTCATAACCATATAGTTTTAGGTATAATCAGTTGTTTCAGTAACTGCCCTAGGAATATGTGACAAACATCACCGGTACGTATGCGTATTTAGTAATGTGTTTCAGACTGTAAGACTATTCAATCTCACATCTTTCTGTGCTATACTGACATTGTCATTTGAGAGGATATAGAGCTCATAAGAAATCATCTTAATTTCATGATATCTAAATTTGGAGTTACTATATCAGGTACATATTTTCTGAAAAGAGGTTTTAACGATGGCAGACGCAAAAAACACTGTGTTATTCCCTTATGAAACATTGAAAAAATTAAGCATGGACGCTTTCCAAAAATTCGGTTTCTCCGAAAAAGAAGCTGACATCATCC
>CADFKY010000039.1 GCA_902834965.1 Veillonellaceae bacterium | reverse complement strand
GAGGCTACAATGGCTATACAACGATTATTCGTAACAAAACGAGAATCTTTCAACCTAGAAGCGCAACGCATGTTACAAACCTTACAACAGGAATTATCTATGCCTGCTACAGATGTGACAATCTATGAGCGATACGACATCGAAAATTTAGATGCAAAAGATCTAGAGTCTGCTAAAAATTTAATTTTTTCTGAACCTCCTGTAGATACTGTATTAGAAGAAATTCCAAGTGTACAAGGCTTTGTATTTGCTGTTGAATATGTGCCAGGTCAATACGATCAACGTGCTGATAGCGCAGAGCAATGTATTTCTATGCTCACACTTACATCCGGCCACATCGTGCGTTGTGCTCGCGTATATGCTATCGAAGGCACCTTTACAAAAGAACAAGAAAATGTCATTAAGGCCTACTACATTAACCCTGTTGATTCCCGCGAAGCGAGCCTTGACGTACCAAATACCTTAGCTCTCGATTTAGAAGATCCAAAACCGGTAGCAACAATCGATGGCTTTACTACGATGAGCAATGATGATTTAGAAGCTCTCATCAAGAACTACGGTCTTGCTATGACATTAGCAGACCTTCAAATGATTAGACAACAATACGCAGAGGTGGAACACCGCGATCCTACGATTACAGAAATTCGCCTCTTCGATACATATTGGTCTGACCATTGCCGTCACACTACCTTTATGACCGAGTTAACAGATATTACCATTGAAGACAGCCGCTTCACCGGTTCTATAAAGGAAGCCTTCGAAGAATATATGGAAGGCCGTGCTGAGCTCTACACGACTAAGAAAAAAGCTCGCTCCCTCATGGACATGGCTACATTGGCTGTAAAAGAATTACGCCACGCTGGAGGACTTACAAATCTCGATGAATCTGATGAAATCAATGCATGTACAATCATCGTCCCTGTCGATGTAAATGGCAAGACTGAAGAATGGTTGTTACTATTCAAAAACGAAACCCATAACCACCCTACTGAAATCGAACCATTTGGTGGCGCAGCTACCTGCTTAGGTGGTTGTATTCGCGACCCATTGAGCGGTCGCGCTTATGTATACCAAGCTATGCGCATCACAGGCTCTGGCGATCCACATACAAAACTTGAAGATACATTGGAAGGCAAATTACCACAAAGAAAGATCACCCAAGAAGCAGCTCGTGGTTACTCCTCTTACGGCAACCAAATCGGCCTTGCTACAGGTGAAGTAAAAGAATATTACCATCCTGGCTACGTAGCAAAGCGCATGGAAATCGGCGCAGTTATCGGTGCTGCACCTCGCAACCAAGTTCGCCGTGAGGTACCAGTTGCAGGCGATGTGGTAGTATTGCTAGGTGGTAAAACTGGCCGTGATGGCTGTGGTGGCGCTACAGGTTCCTCTAAAGAACATACCGTTGAATCTCTCTCCACATGCGGTGCAGAAGTCCAAAAAGGCAATGCTCTTACAGAGCGCAAAATCCAACGCTTATTCCGTCGTGGCGAAGTAACGACACTTATCAAACGTTGTAATGACTTCGGTGCAGGTGGTGTATCTGTTGCTATCGGTGAACTAACTGATGGTGTATCAATCAATCTCGACTTAGTCCCTAAAAAATATGCTGGCCTCGATGGTACAGAGTTAGCCATCTCTGAATCCCAAGAGCGCATGGCCTGTGTCATCGATGCTTCTGATGTAGAGGCATTCAAAGCATACTGCGACGAAGAAAACTTGGAGTGTACAGTTGTGGCAGAGGTAACTGATACAAATCGCCTTGTTATGAACTGGAATGGCGAAGCAATTGTAGATATTAGCCGCGACTTTTTAAATACAAATGGTGCTAGTCAACAACAAGAAGCTATCGTAAAAGCACCTACAGATCGATCCTACTTCTTACGTGGTTCAGCTAGTGCAGATAACTTCAAGGAAAAATGGATCGCAGCCGTATCCGATTTAAATGCAGCATCCCAACAAGGCTTAGCAGAACGCTTTGACAGCACTGTGGGCGCCAATACAGTCCTCATGCCATTCGGTGGCAAATTCCAAAAAACGCCTACCCAAGGCATGGTTGCTAAATTACCGGTTCTAAACGGTGAAACTACAACGGCTAGTATTATGACTCATGGTTTTGTGCCTGAGTTATCTGCATGGAGCCCTTATCATGGTGCGCAATATGCAGTACTTTTATCTGTAGCAAAATTAGTAGCTCTTGGCGGTCGCCGAGAAGACGCATACTTAACATTACAAGAATATTTTGAACGCCTCAACTCTAAAGAATCTTGGGGTAAGCCAGTAGCAGCTTTACTTGGTGCTTATAAAGCACAAAAAGAACTTGAAATCGGCGCTATCGGCGGCAAGGACTCTATGAGCGGTACATTTATGGATCTTACCGTTCCCCCTACCCTCGTATCCTTTGCAGTTGGTACAGCTCATGTAGATAATATCGTGAGCCAAGACCTTAAAGGCGTAGATCACCGCCTCGTATTCTTCGATGTACCTCGTACATACGATGACACCCCTGATTGGGATCGATTCAAAGAAAACTGCGATACACTACAAGAACAAATTGAAAAAGGTCGCGTTTACTCTGCCTATGTAGTTGATCAAGGCGGCATTCCTGAAGCAGTCACAAAAATGGCCCTTGGCAACAATATCGGTGTTAAATTCGATAAATACGCTGAACGTGGTATCTTCCAACCAGCCCTTGGTTCCTTCATCGTTGAAGTAGATATTACGGCTGTTAATTATCTTTTAGAATTACCTGATGTGAAAGTTATCGGCGTAACCCAAGCCACACCTGTTATCGAATGGGAAGGTCAATCCGTATCGCTCAAAGAAGTACAAGCGGCCTATGAAGCACCTCTAAACGATATCTTCCCAATGTACGCATCAAACGGCTTTGGTGAAGCAGTCGCTTACATCCATGACCAACACGCTAAGCCTCGTAGCACATCCTTATGTGCAAAACCAAAAGTTCTCATCCCAGTATTTCCTGGTACAAACTGCGAATTTGACTCTGCTCGTGCCTTTGAACGAGCTGGTGCAGAAACAGATATCGTGCTCATTCGCAACCAAACTCCAGAACAATTAAAAGAATCTATCGACGTAATCAAAGCTAAATTAGCAGAGTCTCAAATTCTTATGTTCCCAGGAGGTTTCAGTGCTGGTGATGAGCCAGATGGTTCTGGTAAATTCATAGCCACCCTCTTCCGCAACCCATACCTTGCAGAAGGTTTAGAAAACCTCTTGTATAAACAAGATGGCCTTGTATTAGGTATTTGTAACGGCTTCCAAGCGCTCATCAAGTTAGGCTTGTTACCTGGTGGACATATTGAAACGTTAACTGCAGATCATCCTACATTGACATACAATACTATTGGTCGTCACTTATCTCGCATGGTTAATACGAAAGTTATTTCCACAAAGTCCCCTTGGATGAGTGATGCTAAAGCTGGAGAAATTTACACGGTACCAATTTCTCACGGCGAAGGTCGCTTTATAGCGTCTCCTCAACAAGTGTTGGAGTTCAATAAAACTGGCCAAATCGCTACACAATATGTAGACTTTGATGGTATCGCCTCCATGGATAGTCACTTCAATCCTAACCAATCTGTAGCTGCTATCGAAGGTATTTATAGCCCTGATGGTCGCGTATTCGGCAAAATGGCACACTCCGAACGCTGTGGTGCAGGCATCAGCAAAAATATTCCTGGCCAATTAGAAATGCCAATCTTTACATCTGGTGTAAAATACTTCAAATAATTGGTCACTATGAACTTTCATGTGAAAGCCTACTTCTTCAAGTAGGCTTTTTCAATATTGATTTTTTTCGAAAATATTAGTATTATAAATTGATACTATATTTACAGACATGAGTTCTCATGTAAAGCTATACATACCTAGTGTGGGTTAAGAAAGGATTTTATTATGCATTGTGCTCAGAAAATGACTCATAATATCTACTGGATTGGTAGTAATGACTGGACAACAGAACGTTTCGAAAACTTATTCCCTATTCCAAATGGTGTTAGCTATAACAGCTATTTCATCGACGATGAAAAGACTTGTGTGGTAGACTCCGTAGATGCTGAAATTCGCGAAGAGTACTTCGACAACTTGACTCACCTCTTAAATGGTCGTGAACTTGATTACATCGTCGTAAACCATATGGAGCCTGATCATTGCCAAACATTATTGGAAACATTGGAACGGTATCCAAATTGTAAAATGGTAGGTAATGCTACAACATTCCGCATGTTTGAGCAATTCTATAACACTCCAAAACCAGAACAATACCATCAAATTAAAGAAGGCGATGAAATCTGTTTAGGTAAACATACTTTGGTTTCTTACACTATGCCTATGGTTCACTGGCCTGAAGTAACTTGTACATACGAAAAATCTACAGGCACATTGTTCTCTGCAGATGCTTTTGGTACATTCGGTACAGTTAATGGTAATATCTTTGCTGATCAAACCGATTTCGTAGCTACATACGAAGAAGAAGCTCGCCGTTACTATACAAATATCGTTGGTAAATACGGACCGCAAGTACAAAATGCACTTCGCAAAATTTCTAGCCTTGATATCAAACGCATTGCTCCACTTCATGGTCCAATCTGGCGCACCCCTGAATCTATCCAATATATCACGCACAAATACTTACATTGGTCCAGCTATACAGCCGAGCAAAAAGGTGTTGTCATCGCTTTTGGTTCCATGTATGGCAATACTCGTGCTATTGCTCAACAATTGGCTAAACAACTCTCCAAACGTGGCGTTACAGATATCAAAATTTACGATGTTTCCAAAACTAATGCTTCCTACATCATCTCCGATGCTTGGAAATATACTAACTTGGTAACTATCGCACCTACATATAACTTGAATCTATACCTTACTATGGAAAACTTTATCCATGAATTAAAAGCCCTTAACTTCCAAAACCATAAGGTATCCATCATCGGTAACCACTCTTGGGCTTCCGCTGCGATGAAAACAATGGTTTCCCATTTCGAAAATGACTTCAAAGACATTGAAATCGTTTCCGAACCACTAGATATCAAATCCTCTTTGAAAGAAGAAGATCTTCCATTAATTGAAAAAATGGCAGACGATATCAAAGCATCCATTGAAGCTGCTGAAATTAAAGACGTATTCTAATACCTAATACAAGAGCCGCCTATTTAGGCGGCTTTTTTCTTTTTATATACTAGATTTTATACGCCTAAAACCAGGCTATGTTTTTTGGTTTATATCCATTTATTGAGATCAAATACTATATTTTAAAAGCCTTGTAAATATGCAATAATTCTACTATTTTTTTGCTTGACATAAATCTAACTTTTTCATATACTATACAAGTACCTGTTACACAACAGAATACATGGAGAGGTGTCCGAGCGGCTGAAGGAGCATGATTGGAAATCATGTGTGCGGTTATCCCGTACCCAGGGTTCAAATCCCTGTCTCTCCGCCATAGTAAAAGCAGTGCTTTCGCACTGCTTTTTTATTTGCATATAAAGAAAAAGCTATTCGAATTATACTCGAATAGCTTTTTGTATGTCACACTATATTAGTTGTGAATTTTCTTTGCAATATCACCGATAATTTCAGGTGTCGTTCTACAACAGCCACCAATGATTTCAGCTCCAGCTTTTCGCCATACCTCAACGTAGTCTACAAATGATGCAGCATCGCCATACCAAGTTTTAGTTTTACTATCATAGCTTTCACCAAGATTAGGATATACAGCAATTGGTTTATCTGTAACGGTACGGATATCTTTTATCAATGATTCTACATATTCCGGTTTACTACAATTAATGCCAATCCCCGTAATAGGATGTACCTTATCGATCATTTGTGCACATTTAATAATGGTTTCGCCACTAGAAACATGGTGCCCATCTTTACAGGAAAAAGCAATCCATCCGGGAATACCTTTTGATGTAAATGGATCAGACATAGCTCTCGCAATAGCAATCGCTTCAGCATAAGACGGTATAGTTTCAAAGGATAATATGTCTGGATGTTCTTCGCAGAATAATGCTAGCCGTGGAATATGGAATATCTCTAGATATTCTGTTTGCACATCAGGATAACCACGGTATTCAGAGCCATCAGCCAAGAAAGCGCCATAAGGTCCTACAGAGGCTGCCACCAACGGTTTAGGTAAAGCACCTTCAGAAAAATATCTAACCCCCTCAGGAGTCTCTTCACCGAGCTTAATACCATGCAATGTAAGCGCCCCACTCGCCTTTGCTTCTAAAAACTCATTACGAGCTTGCACGGCTAAACGAACAGATAGTTTAACGAGCTCTATCGCTTCTTCCGTTCCATAACCTAAACCTTTAAAGCCTGCTACTGTCGCTTGATAGCCAGAGCTTTGAATGATATCGGCACCCGCAGCTAAATAAGAAATATGTATTTTCTTAATGATATCTGGCTGATCCATGAGAACCTTAGCAGACCACAACTTATGTTGAATATCACAGCCATAACGCTCTAATTCGGTCCCTAAAGCCCCATCTAAGACGAGGGCGCCCTTTTCCTTAATAATATCTAAAAATGCACTTCGTTTAGCCATCATACCACCCATTCTATACATACCTCTTATAACACGAGGCTTACCTAGCATATTATATCAAATAATACATTCTGGTACTATCTACAAACTATCTTAATACCTCTGCTGGAGGCTCCTTACCAAACCATTTCTTATAAATTTCTGCATATTTACCGTTTGCTTTGATCTTAGCCAAACCATCATTGATTTTGTTAAGCAATTCTGTATTGCCTTTTTTCACAGCAATACCTAGTGGTGCCGCATCATAGTCCTCTCCAGTAACCTTTGCGATACCTTTGCCCTTACCATTAACATAATATTCGTTTACTGGTGTATCATTGATAACTACATCGACGCCTTTATTTTGCAATTCTAAGAACGCATCGACAATTATATTAAACTGATGTACATCGGCATTGGGAATCTTGCTAGCAATCTCTGCACCAGTAGAGCCGATGGATACACCAATGCGTTTACCTTCTAGATCCTTAAAGCTATTAATATTGGTGTTATCTATGTTCACAACGAGACCATTACCTGCAATATAGTACGGTTTACTAAAATCAACGGATTTTGCTCGTTCTTCAGAAATAGTCATATCCGAAATAGCGATGTCGATGGTATTACTTTGTAATGCTGGTAAAAGCGCATCAAAGTTTAGATTTTGAATATCTGCTTCTATACCCTCTTCATTTGCAATCGCATTGATAATATCAATATCAAATCCAGCTAATTTACCACTATCTTTGTCTTTAAAACCAAATGGTGCATAGGTCGCATCAGTACCTACGCGCCATGCCTTCTGACTATTCCCCTCCTGACCACAGCCTGCGATTAATAAACTACTAGCAATGGTGAAAGCCCCTAATAGAGCTGCTATTTTCTTAAATTTCATATTATTATCCTTACTTCTCTCTGTTCTATCTAGAAACAGAGTTCTTCTTAATCAACTAATATATCTATACTTACACTTATGAGCATAATAAAAATAATACCTCTAAAGGTATTATAGTTTTATGATAACATTCGATATAGTACGGGTCAATAAATCCAACTATACCAATAGGTATTGAATTGATATAGTTTTTAGCTATATCGAAAATAACATTCCTAAGTATATAAAAAGACCGCCTTTACCAAGCATAGATGAAACTTGATAAAGGCGGTCATCTCCAAAATGGAGGATTCCTGGTTATTTATAGAATAAATAAGCTATTCAATTCATTTAGGATATATAGTATGTAATTTATTTAGCATGTTTAGCTTTTATATACATAGCTACCTTGTACAAGAACGTACAGAGTAATAAATACATTACGATACTGAGATATGTCGCTTCAGGTGTTTCTACCCAAGCTTGAGCAAATACATCAACACCTGCAATACGAAGCACTGCACTAAACAAGGAGCCAATAGCACCACCAGCTACGAGACCAGAGGCAATTGTACTACCTTTGGAGAAGCGAAGATCTGCCAATTCTTTGTCTTTTGTACTATTTTGTACAAGATACGCAATCAAACCTCCGATAAGTAATGGTGTATTAATTTCCATTGGCAAGTATGTGCCCAAGGCAAATGCCAACGGTGGAACTCTTACCATCCACAAGATAATTGCAAATAATGCACCAGCCATGTATAGAGGCCATTGAGCACTACCACCAGTCATCATTGGCTCAATGATGGCAGCCATAGCGTTCGCTTGAGGTGCATTTAATGCGTGATCTCCTACAAATCCATAAGCATCGTTCAAAAGAATCATAACACCTACAGAAAGTACGGCACAAAGAATAGTACCAACGATTTGCCATTGTTCCATTTTCTTAGGTGTAGCACCTGTCATATG
>CADFKY010000038.1 GCA_902834965.1 Veillonellaceae bacterium | reverse complement strand
TTCAATCATATGATTGATTACCTATCATTGTTCAGTTTTCAAAGATCTGTTATCAGTTTTACGCTTCAGTGAAGCGCCATCTGACGACTTGATTATAATAACATGTGAACATTATCATGTCAACACATTTTATAATCTTTTTTGAAGTTCTTTTGAACCTCTAAGTGCATTGCTACACTCATTAAGAAACAGTCGCTCGAACGACTGTATGCATATTATAGTATAACCAAAATATAATGGCAACCCCCAATTCTCAACTTCACACAACTTTCATCACGCATTCATTTTCTAGTCTAAAAACTAAAGATTGATTTTACACAATCTATTTTGTATAATGTAGCTGTAATATAGACTCTTTCACTTATGCACTTATATAGTTATATACTATTTAGTACTATATTTTAATTTTGAATGAGCACTATATTTCAGTTTAGTCTTTTATTATAGTAGTTATAATTAATACTATAATAGTGTAAGGAGATTGAGTATGAAATTATCCAAACGTTTATTATCCAAAACAGTTGCTATTGCTGCTGTATGTGCAACTATGGCTACTGCAGCCTTTGCTGCGCCACAAGGTACTTTTGATTCTTCTGAAATTCAAATTACTGGCCAAGCCTCTCGTTCTGTAGCCCCTAACTATGCCATTTTAACACTTGGTATTACTAGCGAAAACACAAACATCAATGCTGCAAAATCTAACAATGACCGCATCATGAGTGATTTGATTAGTAAATTAGGTCATTTAGGTATCGATAAAAAAGATATTTATACCTCTAATATTTCTATTAACCCTACTAGTGATTACCAAGAAGGCAAACGAATCAATACTGGTTATAATGTGTCTAATCGTGTAACTGTAAAAATCAATAATCTTGATAATGTTGGAAAAGCCGTTGATGCTGCTGTTAGCGCTGGGGCTAATGATATCAACAACCTTTCTTTCCAAAACGATGTATCTCAACAACTATCTGATTCTTTGACTACAGAAGCAATTCAAGACGGTCGTCATAAAGCTGAGGTTATCGCTGCAGCCCTTGGCCGTACATTAGGACCTGTAAAAACAGTTTCTATCAGTACACCTCAAACAAGCTCTATGGACTCTGGTTACTATCGTAACGCAGTAATGTTAAAAGCGTCTCTCGAAACTGCTACTCCTGTTGAAAAAGGATCATTAGTAGTTTCTCAAGACGCTAATATTACTTATTATTTACAATAGAATTTTCTGGTACCACACCTTCGTGTACCGCTACAATGCCGCCTGTCAATTCATGATAGGTGGCATTTTCATATCCTAAAGATTTCCAAATTTCAAGAATCTCACTTTGATGTGGATATCTACGTAAGGATTCTGGTAACCACGCATAGGAGGAATTATCCTTACTTAATTTACCTATAATAGGTAATATATAGGAGAAGTAGAAATTGTATAGTTGTTTGAAACCAAACATACTTGGTTTCGCTAACTCCAATACAACTACTTTCCCACCTGGTTTTACAACACGTTGCATTTCAGACAATACTTGTTTAATATCCGGTACGTTACGCATAGCAAAGCCGCTCATAGCCGCATCAAATGTATTATCTGCATATGGTAATGCCATTGCATCACCTTGAACAAGATTAACTTGATCTATTAAACCAGCATCTTCAATGCGTACGCGACCTTGATCAAGCATCTCACTATTAAAGTCCAAAGCCTCTACCTTTAATGTTGGTTCTTGACGTAATGCTTCTTTTGTAAATACACAAGTACCACAAGCTACATCAAGTATTCGTTGATTTGGACCTATATTCATTGCTTTTACAGAAAATTTGCGCCAGTAATAATCTTGGCCAAAACTCAAGACTGTATTCATCAAATCATAATTCTTAGCAATATTAGAGAATACACCTTGCACAAACTCTTCTTTATCTGCATATGTTTTAAATTCTTTCGTATTCATTATGGTCCTTTCACTAATCAAGAACTATATTCAAACTCTTTACTCGCATAGTATATCATACTATGACGCCTATCAAAAGAATCCTATTATATATACTATATATAGTAACTATGTAAAGAGCACATATTTAGTTAAAGTAATATATTCACTACTATTAAAACTAGCATATTACAAAATAAATATCGTTATCAGTCACAGTAGATCCAATTTAACTATATATTAATGACTATGATATTCTCTATTGCCACCAATCTATGTTCGTTGTATAATGACATATGTCCATGTTGAAAAGATATCTTTTCCATGGTCTTTTATTAGTTTTTATTAAGTATTGGAGTGTACTATGAATCGATTTGTAAAATCAATCAATAGAGTCAGTCTAATCCAACAAATAATCATAGGTTTGATTATTGGTATTTTGACAGCTCTATACGTGCCAGAATTGGCAAATGAACTAGCTTTATTAGGCGTTCTCTTTGTTGGTGCTTTAAAAGGGATTGCACCAATCCTTGTATTTTTCCTTGTTATTGCAGCTATCAGTAAACATCGTTCTGGTCAAAAGACTGGGATGGGATCTGTAATCACATTATATTTATTAGGTACATTCCTTTCTGCAGCACTTGCTGTAGTCGTAAGCTTTATGTTCCCTACTACATTACACCTTGCAGCTAGTGCAGCTGATGCAGCTCCACCACAAGGGATCGTAGAGGTTATGAAAACACTTTTAAAAAATATTGTTGATAACCCTGTGAAAGCCTTAATGACCGCTAACTATATCGGTATTTTAGGTTGGGCACTTATCATTGGCGGTGCTTTACGCCATGCACCAATGAATACTAAAGAAGTAATGGAGTCTATCGCTCAAGCTATTACAACTGTAGTAGGTTGGATTATCCGCTTTGCTCCTCTAGGTATTATGGGTCTCGTAGCTGACTCTATCGCTACTAACGGTATTGAAGCTTTAATCGGCTACTTCCAATTACTCGTATTACTACTTGGTTCTATGATTTTCGTAGCATTAGTAGTAAATCCACTTCTATCTTTTGTATACCTTCGTCGCAATCCATATCCATTGGTATTTAAATGTTTGCGTGAATCTGCTATCTATGCGTTCTTTACTCGTAGCTCTGCAGCAAACATTCCTGTTAACCTTGATTTAGCAAAACGTTTAAAACTTAACCCTGATATGTATTCCGTATCCATTCCATTGGGTGCTACTATCAACATGGGTGGTGCAGCGATCACAATTACAATCATGACATTAGCTGCTGCACATACACTTGGTATCGTTGTAGATGTCCCTACAGCAATCCTTTTATCTGTTATTGCTACAATCGGTGCTTGTGGCGCTTCTGGCGTTGCTGGTGGTTCCCTACTTCTAATTCCTCTAGCTTGTTCTCTATTCGGTATCTCCAATGATATTGCAATGCAAGTTGTAGGTGTAGGTTTCATCATCGGTGTTTTACAAGACTCCACTGAAACAGCACTTAACTCCAGTACAGATATTCTCTTCACAGCTACTGCAGATTATGCAAAACGTGGCTATCACGAAAACTGGGATTAACACCTATAGGCGGTCCTTCGGGACCGTCTTTTTTTTGTGTTCAATAGATAAAAAATCAGCCTTACTATACTACTTTCAGTACTACTCAGTGTATAATATAAAGAACATGCTCTAACAAACAATATAGATATAGATATTTATATTAATCATAATTGTTTATATTGAACACAATCATCTATATTGATTTTCTTCAATATAATGTTATAATAGAGTTAATGATAATAACTATTAATAGATATAAATAGAAAGGAATCAACATGAAACAATACGATATTATTGTAGTTGGTACAGGTGGTGCAACCATCGTAGCTGATGCTGCTATCAAAGTGGGTAAAAAAGTAGCTATCATTGAAAAAGGCAAATTTGGTGGCACATGCCTAACTCGCGGTTGTATTCCTACAAAGGTTATGGTTACAGCAGCTAATGCAATCCAAGAGGTAGAAGAATTCAAAAAAATCGGTATTAATGTTAGCAATGCTACTATGGACTGGGACACCGTTTCTAAACGTACATGGTTTAAGATTGACGAATCCGCAGGCATCTACGATTATTACAACGCTTTCGATAATGTTGACGTATACCGTGGTGCAGCTAGCTTTGTATCCGATAAGGTTATGAACATTCATCTCAACGATGGCTCTGGTACTGTAGAAATCACAGCCCCTACTATTATTCTTGGTACTGGTGGCTATAGCAATATTCCGAATGTACCAGGCTTACAAGAGGCAGGTTATCTTTCTAGTGAAAGCCTTTTTGGCGATAAATTCCCTAAACAACCATATAAATCCCTCGCAGTACTCGGTGCTGGTCCTATCGGTGTAGAGTTTGGCCATGTATTTGATGCTGCTGGTACTGAAGTTACCATCATTCAGCATAATGTACGTCTTGTACCTAAGGAAGACGAAGAGATGTCTGAACATCTTCTCCAAAACTATCGTGCTCGCGGCATCAATGTTATATTGAACCAAGACACTGTTGAAATCCGTCAAGAAGACGGCCTCAAGGTAGTAGTCACAAAAGATCGTACTACTGGTGAAATTACAGAGACAAAGGTTGAAGAAATTCTAGTTGCTGCCGGTATTCGCCCTGCTGTCGAAGAATTACACCTTGAAAATACAGGTATTGAAACATTACCAAAAGGCTGGATCAAAACAAATGAATTCCTCGAAACATCTGTAGATGGTATCTATGCATTAGGTGATGTAAACGGCGAGCCTGCATTCCGCCACCGCGCAAACTACGAAGCAGATATTATCGCCCATAATCTATACTTTGCAAAAAACGAAGAAGATTTCCGTTGGGCACGCTATGATACATTGCCAAAGGTTACCTTCTCCTACCCTGAAATCGGTAGCGTAGGGCTAACTGAAGCAGAAGCTATTAAAGCGGGTTACAATGTAGGTGTAGGTAAAAACTACTACTCCTCTACAGCTAAAGGTTATGCAATGGGTATTAATCCTGGCGATGTAAATGATGGCTTTGTAAAAATCGTAGTCGATAAAGATACAAATCATATCCTTGGTATGCATGTAACAGGCCCTCAAGCCTCCATCTTATTCCAACCTTACGTTAACCTTATGAATAGCGGTGTAACACCATTGACAGCTATCAATGAAGAAATCGCTTCTGAACGTACAAAACGGTTACGTGAAAAAGGTATTACTCGTGATATGGATCCTAAATCCGTTATCACTGTAGGTGAAACTATGAGTCCACACCCTTCTCTTGTAGAGGTAATTATGTGGACACAAGTATACTACGAACACCGTTGGTAATACTAACTACATAATAACTACGTAATAACAATGTAACAACGACAAAAAGGACTGTGTATAAACACAGTCCTTTTATTATGTCGAATATTCTAAATGGATTAACGGCCCATATCAATAGTGTTATCCCAAATAATATTTGTTCTGCGACCATCGAAGCCTTGATCTGGTTCAGGAGGTAATTTACTAGATTTAGTTTGACCTACATAAGCACCTGTTTCAGCGTCTACAGTAACTACAGTCTTTTTACCGTCTTGATGCATTGTCATATAGTATAGGATTTTACCTTCATGAGCTTCAATTTTCCAGCCTTTTACAACTGCATCAGCACCAAGTTGTTGTTTTGCAACGCGCTCAGCTTGAGCAGCTTCGATGACTTTATCTTTATTGAAGATTTCACCGATAACTTTCTTAGGTTTGCCACCTTCATCCATATCAGAAGTATTACCAGTGATAACGTCGATTTTCATCTTATATTGATGATATTTACTATAGCCTACTACTTTGTAGCCATAGTTCAAATCATTAGAGTTAAGCTCTACAGAATGAAGTGCTGCATTAGGAAAACGGTTTTGGAAAATAGTACCAATTTTGCTCATAGTCATAACCATGGATTCCCCTGGTGCACGTTGTACAGAAATATCAGTACTTGTTTCTGGTTTTGTTTTACGTGCATCTGCCACACTAGGTGTAGCAACGGACAATACTCCAACTGCCAATACACCAGTTAATGCCATAGAAATCAACTTTTTATTCATTACATATCCTCCTACTATATACAATGCTTTCACCTATGGTAAAAGCCATCCGTATACTAGAATTACTATAATTTCGTGCTATATGCAACAGCACACAAAACATACATAAATAGATATATTATTTAGACAATATACTATAAACCTTCATTCGATGCAAGTCGATCGTTTACATCAGTCATAAGCAATTTGTAACATGTTGCCACCAAAGGTACGCCAATCAACATACCAGTGACCCCCATTAAACTACCACCTACGATAACGGCTGCAAACACCCACAAACCAGGTAAACCAACAGAATTACCTACGATTTTAGGATAAATAAAGTTACTTTCAATTTGATGAAGAACCTCTAAGATAATCACATAGATTAATGCATCCATAGGACTAACAGTAAGTAAGATAACTGCGCCTATAACGCCTCCTACATAAATACCTAGCAATGGAACTAATGCAGTAAGACCAATAACACAGGCAATCGTAGTAGCATATTCGATATTAAATGCCCACAATGAAATACCCACCATAATACCTAAAATCAAGGCATCTATAAACTGGCCTACAAAGAAGTTACTAAAAGTTTGAACAGCTACGCGTGTCACATAACTAACACGGTTAACCCACTCATCAGATGCATAGGCTTTTAGGATTCGTTTACCTTGCATCATAAGTCGCTCTTTATCGAGCAACATATAAATGGCAAAGATTAAACCTAAACCTATATTCAAAGTCCACGATAAGGCTGTCCCCATCGCATTCACAAGGTATGTACCACCCTTTGTGCCCCACTCGCGAGTATATTTAACAATACTTTCACCACTCAAGGTATCCATAAGAGTTTGATTGGAGGCCATTGGAATGGTTTCTGTAAAGTGTTGCATCCATGTTTGGAAATCTGTATACAACTGCGGCGAAGAAGCTACGATAATCGACATGGAATGAATCAATTGTGGAATCGCCATGCGAGCAATGAAATACACGATAGCACTGATAGTAACAAAGGATAATACAAGACTTAAAGGTCGTCTAATTTTATCTTTCCAACCAGTTTTACTCTTAGGCCACAGCCAGCGTTCATAACGCACAACGAGAATATCGAGGACAAATGCGATACAAGCACCTACTATAAGTGGAACAAAAGCAGTAACAATGGCATCAATAGCATTGGCTATATCGCTAATACGGAGCGCCATCATGATCATAACGCCAGCCAATATAATGGCCCCTATAAGCGGTTTGTAATATTTAAATCGTTTCATATATAACCTACTTTACTATACTCACAATGCATACATTACCAAAACTTAATGAACATTGTATGACCTACGATTGTATGCAAGTTTAGTATAACACAAAAGTCCACCTTATCACATGCTCGGTCCCCCGATGAACACGAGAGCATGATAGAAGGTGGACTTATTATATGTCTAATCTAAATTAGATTGAAGATTAGCGGTGAATGTAAACGTCTACACGACGGTTTTCAGCTTTACCTGCTGCAGTAGAGTTAGTTGCTACTGGTTTAGTGTCGCCATTAGCGATACCGATGAAACGATCAGCAGATACGCCGTTGTTTACTAAGTATTGAGCTACGTATTGTACGCGGCGTTCGGACAAGCCAACATTGTATTGAGGAGTTGCGTCAGTATCAGCATTACCCAACAATTTGACTTGGTCTTGAGAGTATTGGTTAGCAGCATTTACAGCAGCTGTTAAGTTTGGATATTGGTCTGCACGAGCTACATCTTGGTCGGAATCGAAGTAGATGGATTGTACATAGTAATCCAATTTAGGAGTTTTGTATACAGGAGCTTCTACTACAGGAGCTGGAGCTGGAGTGTATACAGGAGCTGGAGCTGGAGTTGCTACAGGAGCTACTGTTTTGTGACCACCGAAGCGGTAGGACAAGCCAACTACAGGACCTTGGAAGGAGATATTTTCCTTATCTGCATGTTTTGTGTTGATATAACGGTAACCAGCGTTGATATCCAAGTCTTCGTTCACTTTGTAGCCTAAACCAGCTTCCCAAGTGGAAGTTTTCTTAGTACCTACACCAGCTTTACCATACACTTCTACTTTAGAGCCAAGGTTAGCTTTACCAATTACACCTGCTTGTGCAATGTTATTAGCTTTAGCGAAGTCATCACCAGAAATATGAGCATAGCCACCATATACAGCGAAGTTTTTGTTCAAGGATTGAACCAAGTTTACTTCGTGCATTTTGTCGCTATAGCCAATGCCACCCAATTTGTCGTTCAAACCATGGTAAGCATATTGAACAGCAGTTTTGTCAGACAAAGCGTATGTCAAACCACCATCAAAGTTCCATTTTGCATCAGCATTGAAATGTTCAGTTTTTGCTTTAGAATGAGCTGCACCAAGATCAACTTGGAATTCGCCTTTGTTGAATTGAGTTTGTGGAGTTGCGCCAGCTACGGATACGCCTACAGCAGCAACTGCCAATAAAGCTAATAATTTTTTGTTCATTATAATTCCCTCCAAAAATAGCCCATAACAATACACAGGGCCTTGGTAATAATATACTTTCATTTTACACAACTTTTCGATAAATTTCAATATCTTTTATGAA
>CADFKY010000037.1 GCA_902834965.1 Veillonellaceae bacterium | reverse complement strand
CATAGTAGTTAAAGCCATAGCTCAATTGACCATAACCGCCGATCATGTGTGTCGGCTTCATGTGAATATGAGTTGGCGCATTGTGTGTACCACCGCGACGATCTTTCTTAACTTGCGTACCAGGAACGTTGATGTGACGGTCTTGGGAGTGATGCATATAAGAAATGCCACGAGGAATACGTGGAGATACAACTGCACGAGCTGCAACTACACCATTTTTATTGAAAGCTTCTACCCAGTCATTATCTTTAACGCCAATTTCTGCTGCATCATCTTCGTTGAGCCAAATAGTTTGACCACCACGGAACAATGTCAACATTTGTTGGCTATCGAAGTACATACTATGAGTAGACCACTTATTATGTGGTGTTAAGTATTTCAATGTAATTTCTGGAATACCTTCTTGTTTATAATCACCTTGTACTGGTTTATATGACAATACAGGTTTGTACAATGCCATAGCTTCGCCATAGTCGCGCATCATTTCATGATCACAATAGAACGATTGACGACCTGTTACAGTACGGAATGGTACCTTATCTTCTGTAGATGTTGTAAATGGAGAATAACGACGGTTTTTATCATTCTTACCAGTACTTGTTACAGAGCTAATGATAAAGCGTGGTTGACGAACCATGTCATCGAAGGTAATTTTTTCTTGTTCACGACCTTTTGCGTTCTTTTCAAGACCAGAAAGACCTGTTTTTTCTTCCATAGCTTTCCAAGAGCGAACAGCCAATTTACCATTTGTACAAGAAGATAATGTTAATACAACATTACAAGCTTCCTTACATTCGTAAATGCTTGGACGGCCATGAGAAATGAAGTCTGGATTATCAATCGTACCATTTTGAGCATACAATGTTTGATATTCGTCAGATACATCCCACGCCAAACCGTGAGCACCCATTTTATTTTCGATATTAGGTCCTAAAGCAATGTATTTTTCAAAGATCTGACTGTAATCGCGTTTTACATGAACGAGGTTCGGCATTGTTTTACCAGGGATTGGTTCACATTCGCCTTTACTCCAATCAAGAACTTTACCTTCTGGTTGCGCTACTTCGCCTGGGCTATCATGGCCAAGTGGAGTAGCTACAATATCTTCATATTCTGTAAAGCCAGATTCTTTTGCTACGCGAGATACTGTTTCTGCAAGGGTACGGAATGTATCCCAGTCGGATTTAGTTTCCCATGCGCAATCAACAGCTGCTTGGAATACATGTACATATGGATGCATATCTGTAGAAGACAAGTCTTCTTTTTCATACCATGTAGCTGCTGGGAACACGATATCAGAATATAAACCTGTAGACGCCATACGGAAGTCGATATCAATTAAGAGATCAAGCTTACCCGCACCATCTGCTTCGCGCCATTTAATTTCTTCTGGACGCGTAGGAGCATCATCATCTTCCAATACGGCATTTTTTGTGCCTAATAAATGTTTCAAGAAGTATTCGTGACCTTTAGAAGAGGAACCGATAAGGTTCGCACGCCATACAAACAAGTTGCGTGGATGGTTTTCTTTAGCTGCTGGATCCTCTACGCAGAATTGTAAATCTTTATTTTTCAAGGCTTGTGCTACATATTGGTTGATTTCTGCTTCTGTACTAGCACCGGCTGCACGAGCATCATTAATCAATTCTTGGCTACCTTTATTGAAAGTAGGATAAGATGGCAACCAGCCTAAACGAGCTGCTAATACATTGTAATCCCCAGGATGACGATAGCGAGGTTTAGCCAATTTAGATACGCGGTCTGCCAAGTCGATGCAGTCAGAACGATATTGTTCTGTAGCAAAGTAGAACCAAGATGTACCATTTTGCAAACGAGGAGCCTTACTCCAGTCATTGGCAGTCATGATACCACCCCAACCTTCAACAGGACGAAGTTTTTCTTGACCTACGTAGTGGGCCCAGCCACCACCGTTAACACCTTCTGTACCACAGAACATGATAAGATTCAAAATAGTACGGTAAATAACATCGGCATGATACCAGTGATTGATACCACCGCCCATGATAATCATGGAACGACCTTTCGTTTTTTCTGCATTATCTGCAAATTCACGTGCTGTAGCAATAGCAATGTCTGCTTTTACGCCAGTGATTTTTTCTTGCCATGTAGGTGTGTATGGAGTGTCGTCAGTGTAAGCTGTCGCCACCTCACCACCGATACCGCGGTCAATACCATAGTTAGCAAGAATGAGATCGTATACAGTAGTCACTTTCACAGGACCATCAACAGTTTGTACTGTAATAGTTGGAATAGCACGTTCAATAATGCCTTCGTGTTCTTCATCACCAAAGTACGGCAATTTAACAATCGTCACATCTTCACGTTGATCAAATACGGATAAACGAGGATCGATTTTAGCCCCTGTATCACGATTTTCAAGACGTAAATTCCATTTTTCAGGATGTGTGTGACGTTCGCCCATTGTACCATTAGGAACAACGATTTCATTTGTTAATTCATCAATCAATACCATTTGGAAGTCAGCGCCTTCCTCTTGGCGACCTAAGTCCTTAGCATTCAAGAAACGACCTGGTTGAACCGTGCCGTTGATGTCTTCAACGCGTACAAGGAATGGCATATCTGTGAACTCTTTTGCATACTCTTTAAAGTATGGAGTTTCTTTGTCGATGTAATATTCTTTTAAAATAACGTGACCCATAGACATAGCAAGCGCCGCATCGGTGCCAGCTTTTACATTGAGCCATGCATCGGAAGATGTGGTAGATTCCGCATAGTCAGGAGACACGGATACTACCTTAGTACCTTTATAGCGAACCTCTGTCAAGAAGTGAGCATCTGGCGTACGAGTTAACGGTACGTTAGAACCCCAAGTCATGATGTAACCAGCATTATACCAGTCACCAGATTCAGGTGTATCAGTTTGTTCACCCCAAACTTGAGGGCTGGAAGGTGGCAAATCGGCATACCAGTCATAGAAGGATAATGGTGTACCACCCATCAAGTTAAGGAAACGAGCCCCTGCTGCATAGGACAACATGGACATCGCAGGAATTACCGAGAATCCTGCGTTGCGGTCAGGGCCGTAAGTTTTTGCTGTATATAGTAAGGATGCTGCAGTGATTTCTGTTGCTTCATCCCATGTGGAGCGCACAAAGCCACCCATACCACGGGCAGATTTGTATTTTTTCGCTTTTTCAGGATCTTCTACGATAGATTTCCAAGCTTCGATTGGGTTCTTAGCATTCTTTTTAGCTTCTCTCCAAAGCTCAGCCAATTCGCCGCGTACATATGGATATTTTACGCGCAATGGGCTATAGAGATACCAAGAGAATGTTGCACCACGAGGGCACCCACGTGGTTCGTAATCCGGCATATCATCTGGTGTTTCAGGGTAATCAGTAGCCTGATTTTCCCACGCTACAACACCATTCTTAACGTAGATATTCCAGCTACAAGAACCAGTACAGTTTACGCCATGCGTTGTGCGGACAACTTTATCGTAAGACCAACGGTCACGATAAAAATTTTCCCACTCGCGACCGCCATCTTCAGTTATTTGATGGCCGCTTGGAGATACGTTCTTCTTGCGAAGAAACTTAAACTTTTGAGACAACAAGCTCATCTCGTGTCCTCCTTCAAAACTACAAAAAAATCCCTTGTGCTAGATGTGCTAACACAAGGGAGAAAATCCTGTTATTCGATATTACTAATATTAGGGTCGATACCATCAACCTCTAAATCAAGTAATCCGATTAAAGCGTCAAAATCACAGATTACTAGATGGTGTTTGTCATAGGCTACATAGCCTAACTTACGCAACTCACTTAACATGCGATTTAAACTTTCTCTTGATGTGGCAGCAAACTCAGCCAACTCTTGATTTGTTAGGGCAATATCAATAAAGATACCATCCTCGCGCTTTACACCATAACTATTGGCTAAGCGCAACAAGGTAGAATAGAATGCTCCCTTCTTGCCGTAAAGTAGCAAGTCTCGGTATTTTGCCTGTTGACGACGCATATGTAAAGTGTAGATTTTCATCATCGCAATGGCCAATGAATGGTCTTTTGCAATAGCCCCTTCCAACACATCATAGCGTATACAATAAACAGAGCAATCCTCCCGAGCAATGGCGTTGAACACATATGATCTAGTGTTCTCCTCATACAACGGAACCTCACCAATTACATTATTCGGTCCTACTAAACGCAACGCAAAAATGTGTCCGCTAGCTTCGAACTTTTTAATGCTCATTCTACCTTTTACTACTACGTAAAAGTATTCTGCCTTGTCCCCCTCACGGAAGAGAAAATCACCTTTTTTAAGATGTAGTTCCTCACCCGGCAAAGCAAGCAATTGGTTAATTAAATTTTGATCCATACCATTATCACTCCACAGTACTTTTATAACAAAATCCATTAGTTATACTAATCTATTTATAGTAAAAGCACCTATACTATATACTTTTTCGTATATATAAGATTATTATAACTTATTAATTTCAGAATATGTGTGTTTTACATCACATTCACAAAAAAAATTACACTATATAATATATCTGTGATGTAAGACATTGAAAAATATTAATGCTACAATAATTATAACGCAATTTGTAAGCAAATCGAATACTTTCTATAGGATTTTTTTAGATTTTATTATTTATATATACTTTATATATAATTTTAATATATTTTTCTTGTCTTATCTGCGTGTATAGTTGTTACAGTAAGGAGAAGTTCAAAATGAACGAACTAAAAATGCCTCAAGTAGGTGCAAGCCGTAGCGAAATCGTGGCTAATTGGCAACCGGATAATCCGGAATTTTGGGAAAAGTTTGGCAAAAAAATTGCTAAACAAAACCTCGTTATATCCACCATTGCCTTAACACTTTCATTCTGTGTTTGGTACTTATGGGCAACCATTGCGGCTCAGCTAAATAGCGCTGGATTTAACTTTACTACAGATCAATTATTTACATTAGCTGCCTTACCAGGCCTTGTAGGTGCTACATTGCGATTTGTATACACATACATGCCAGCACTATTAGGCGGTAAAAACTGGACATTTATTTCCACAATTATCTTATTAGTTCCTGTTGTTTGGCTTGGCTTTGCTGTACAAGATACAACAACCTCTTATGCAACATTTATGATTTTAACAGCCCTTATCGGTTTAGCAGGTGCCAACTTCTCATCCTCTATGGCATACATTGGCAACTTCTTCCCTAAATCTGAAAAAGGCACAGCGCTTGGTATCAACGGCGGCGTTGGTAATCTTGGTATTTCTGTAATCTACTTCCTAGCTCCATTTGCTATGGGATCTGCTGCTTTAGGTAGTGTATTTGGTGTAACACCAGCAATTATTAAGGGCAACGCAGTATATCTAGCTAATGCTGCTTTCATGTGGGTTGTACCTCTTGTTGTTATCCTTGCATTGATGACTCGTTTCATGGATAACCTACCTCTAGAAAAACCAAATCCTAAAAACCTCGTACAAATCTTTGGTAACAAGCACACATGGGCGCTTACATTGCTTTACACATGTTCCTTCGGTGCATTCTCTGGTTACGCAGCTGCACTAGGCTTGTTAGTAGGCAAAGAATTCCCTGAAGTCCCATTTGCATCCATCGCGTTCGTAGGCCCACTTGTAGCGGGTGCCCTTCGTCCTGTAGGTGGTTGGTTAGCAGATAAGATCAACAGCGGTACAAAAGTTACCTTCATTAGTCTTATTGGCTTATGTGCTTCCACTGCATTGATTGCGGTTGGTGTAGATATGCACAACTTCCCATTCTTCTTTGCAATGTCCGTATTAACTTTTGTATGCTGTGGTTTTGCTACCGGCGCAACATTCCGTATGATTCCACACGTATTTGGCAATCCATTGCTCTCCTCTTTAATTACAGGTTTCGTAGCCGCTGTAGCTGCATATGGTGCCTTCATTACACCTAAAATCTTCGGCTTTGTATATTCCATGTTCGGCAATATTCACCCAGCCTTTGCTGTATTACTTGCATTTAACATTGTAACTGTAGCAGTGTGCTACTGGTTCTATGTGCGTAAGTCAGCAAATATGAACGTATAATTTTCTGGAACAGAAAATTTACGTTCACTGAACAGTACTACAAAATATAATTCACTTTTCTATACTAAGTGATAAAAGAAACCCCGCATCTCTCCTCCATACTTATCAGGTCTACGGCCTAGGGCCTTGACCTCGTAAGTCGGATAGATGCGGGGTTCTCTTTTATGAGAATATAGTTGCGAGTGCGATACTCATATATTGTGAATTATATTTTACGAAGTATAGTGCATATATTAACTTTTCTCCCCTCAAAATTATAGCCTTCATTTTGAGGGGAGAAAAATGGACTGCTAGGCAGTCCATTCATTCTAATTTGACGATATATACCTTTATCTCTATAATATAAATAGATAGTCAGACGAGTAGGAACGTCAGGCGCATCTCAAAAACTAATTATCTAGGAAATGGCCTTTCTGTTTATCTAATTACACTTGGTAACGGAGGGCTATTTGCTTTTTGAGAGACCCAACCTCGCCGACTACCTTAAGAACATTATAAATCGAACGAATATACGATACAATAAGCAGTTATTTATCGATATATATGAATTAAATAATAACAAAAAGGGACTGCCAAGCAGTCCCTTTTTATTATCCAAAAATTTCTTCTAGTAGTGCATCGTCGATGATGGTACCAA
Organism: Veillonellaceae bacterium; assembly: GCA_902834965.1. The sequence continues at coordinate 1,941 of CADFKY010000037.1, read as the reverse complement.
CGTAGAAGTCGCTGAAGATGCCGTATTTTGCACTGGCTACTTCAAAGCGCATATCGTATACGATTTTTTTGAATTGGATGTCGTCGTTACTGAAGATGGTAATACCCCATTCCCAGTCATCTAGGCCACAGCCACCTGTGGTGAATTCAGATAAAACGTCCAAGTATGTTTTACCAAGTTCGCCATGAGACTTCATCAATGCTCCGCGTTCTTGTGGTGGTAGCATGAACCAATTATCATCACCTTCGCGTTTTTTAGACATATTATAGAAACAGATATATTTATCGCGAGGTACATGAGGATATAGTTTTTGGTTAACTTCCTCTGTATCGAGTTTAGCCTTAACATAGGTGCTTACTTCTGTTACAGATGTATAAGAGTATGTTTGTACTAATACGCTTGCAATGGCAAGACGGCGGAATTTACGTTCTACTTGAGCCAAGTATTCAAGGGATGGGCCGAGAATCCATAGAATTAAATCCCCTTTTGCTCCATTACAATCATAGAATGCATAGCTACCTTCTTTAGCTTGATGTTTAGCTTCAAGGTCAGCTAAGAATGCTTTTAATTCATTGCGCGCTGCTACTTTTTCATCCTCTGTGAAGCAGTTCCATGCGCTGAAATCCATGGCGAATACCATGTGTTGGCTATGCCAACCTTCTACTGTAGGGATTGCTTTTCCCATTATGATCACTCCTATCTATGGTGATTATATCAAAATAATAATGTATCTATATAACTAAGGAAATCAAAAGACTCCACTTACTATTATAGCATATAGAGTCTTTTCAATTTAGTTTCTATTGAGATTTTTTATTAGTACATTCTTTAGTTAAGACTAAACTTCTACTTTTATGCTGAGGATAATCCTATAGCTCTTAATACTATACTAACTCTTTTAAGCAAGTCACTATTTTACTTGTCATTCACAAGTTTTTCTACCAGTTCTTTTGCTTGTTTTACACCATCAGGGATTCCAATGCCATCAAAGGGCGTACCGATGAGATGTAAATTGGGATAATGCTCCGCCACATGTTCACGAACAGATTTAATGCCTGCACGATGGCCTACATTATATTGAGGCATACAGTGAATGAGGCGATTGATGCGCACCCACTCTGGTTTGACAGAGAAACCCATGATATGTTGAATTTCTTTAACTGCCAATTCTGAAAGTTCCTCTTCGCTGAGTCGTTCTACTACATCATTGCCAGGCTTACCGATAAAGACGCGCAACACCACCTTGTCATCTGGCGTTGTTTGAGGCCATTTTTGATTAAGAATAGTACACGCTGTAAGAGGCGTATCTGTATTACTAGTAATGAGAAGACCTGAGCCCTTTAAATCACCATCAAAGGTGCTTTTATCAAAAGACATAATAGCAATGGCACAGCTAGATTGCTCCATGGAACGCAAGAAGTCAAAACCCTGATCATCCTTAAACCATTGTCTATACGTTGCCGGTGGCGTACTAATAATCACATGATCTGCCATAGATTGACGACCACAAGAATCGTTATACTGATTGACCACGTCGATTAAGTACATACCATCAACATATCGAATATCAGAAACCAGTGTACCTGTATGCAGGTGTACATTACTAGGCATAGCCTCAACGATAGCGGTAATAACGCTTTCAAGGCCGCCTGTCAATTGACGAAACATGCCGGATTGAGCCGCTGTTCCCTTCCGACTTTCCATATCCGTTTGCGCCTTAGCAGACTGATGATTTGAACTAGTCTTTGTTATATGGTTAGAACTGCTTGCACTATTACTAGCAAAATTAGCTTGACTAGACTTCGCTTCGTGGCTTTCAAATTGACGGTCTGTCATAGTACCTTTACCAGCACGAGGCACATCGCCTTCTGCTACAGCTTCTTTAGCTGCTTTAGAGACACCTGCTTTGGAATGACTCATCTTAGCAGCCATCATACCTTT
>CADFKY010000036.1 GCA_902834965.1 Veillonellaceae bacterium | reverse complement strand
GTATCATCATACATCGTTATAGATATATAATCAACACTTGAAAGGTAAACAATTCTAATTTCTCATGAATGTATTGTGTATAATGCATTATTGGAATACATCTATAATTTAACACATCATAAGCTTAGAAATGTCGACTAAGCCACCAGTAAACAACATATAATGCGGGCTGAATAAGTGCGACACCAACAAACATGCTAATAGCCTCTATGCCGGGAATCTTTAATCCTAAGACCACTAATGAACCTACTAACATAAGACGCCATATCATCTGTCTACGAGCTTTACGAACGGCTTTGTAAGGATCCCCTGATACAATGGATTGACCATGCAAAGCTAAACTTAGCAAGTAGAGTACCATTATAAAAATCCCCCAAAACCATCCCCATAGATACTGTTCTAGGCCACATAAAACTTGTATTATACCGCCTAAAAAGGCAATAAAAAAACAAGTTAGTAGCACACGCACTATGAATTTAATATATTGATTCATATATACCTCACTACTTAACTTGTTTATATAACATATAAAAACCTGTTATAGCTCCAATAAGACCAAATATAACCATACATAATGGTTCAGTTCTAAACCAACCATCTAGTATATATCCAATCCCAATAAAGCCACCTATACAGAAAACGAGTGTGAGCCCCGCCGATGTTGCCATGGCGAGGGCTTTCACAAGGTCCTTATCCATATTATTTACCAAAACGTTCAGGACGATTAGGATCGCCTAAAAATTCATGGCGCAACGCTTGGATGATGCGTTCAGATGCTTTGCCGTCACCATATGGGTTAACGGAATTAGACATCAATTTATAAGCCTCTGCATTGCTCAACAATTCATGAGCTGCTGCATGTACAGCGTCTTTGTCAGTACCTACAAGGCGCACAGTACCAGCTTCAACAGCTTCTGGGCGTTCTGTAGTATCACGCAATACGAGAACTGGTTTACCAAGAGCTGGTGCTTCCTCTTGAATCCCACCAGAATCAGTAAGAATCAAATAGGATTTAGCCATCAAATTAGCAAATGGTTCGTAATCAAGCGGGTCAATTAATGTAACACGTTCTACAGAACCGAGTTCTTCTTGTACAACTTGGCGAACTTTAGGATTCTTATGTACAGGGAATACCACTTGAATATCTTTAAATTCATCAAGCAAATCGCGAATAGCTTGGTATACATGGCGCATAGGCTCACCCAAGTTTTCACGGCGATGTGTAGTAACAAGCACTGTACGTTTTTCAGAATCTAATGCATTGATAGCAGCATCATCAAACACATAATTTTCTTGTACTGTTGTATCAAGGGCATCAATAACCGTATTGCCTGTTACATACAAATGGTCTGTATTTATATTTTCTTTTTTAAGATTACTTTCAGAACTAGCTGTTGGTGCAAAATGATATGTCGCAATAGAACCAGTCAACTTGCGGTTCATCTCTTCTGGGAATGGAGAGTAAATATCACCAGTGCGAAGGCCTGCTTCTACATGGCCTACAGGAATTTCTTGATAGAAGGACGCCAAAGCACCTGCAAAGGTAGTTGTAGTATCACCATGTACAAGAACCACATCAGGTTTAGCTTCTTCTAATACATCTTTAAGGCCCATCAATGCACGGTTTGTTACATCGTACAATGTTTGACCTTGGCTCATAATATTCAAGTCGTAATCAGGGGTAATATTAAACAAGTTTAGTACTTGATCGAGCATATCACGATGTTGTGCCGTAACGGTTACAATCGGTTCCATATCCGGTGCTGCTTCTAATGCTTTTACAAGAGGAGCCATCTTGATAGCCTCAGGTCTTGTACCAAAGATTGTCATAACTTTTAACATAGTTGCCTCCAACATAGTAGGATAGAAAAAATGGGGCGCCAAGCGCCCCACATGGTTATTTCTTATGGGAATCCTCGGATTCCTCTAAAGCTTTTGCCAATTCTTCACGATCAAAGGAAATAGTTTCATCTGAATCGCTGCGTTCAATTGTAGGACGTGGTAGTGGATGACCTGCCGCATCACTGTGAGTAATAACACCAAGGCGACGAGCCACATAAATACTACCTAAGAAGATAACGAGTACTAATGCGATACCAATCCAAGCATTGACCTCTGCTACGATGACGGATACGCCACCAAAGAGAGCCGTTACAGCATACATCATTAGCACTGCTTGTTTTTGAGATAAGCCCTGTGCTAACAAACGATGATGCACATGGCCTTTATCAGGCTTGAAAATCGGACGACCGCTGATTTTACGGCGCACGATAGCAAACAATGTATCGAGAATTGGTAAGCCTAGCACGATAGCTGGTACCACTAATGCAATAGTAGCCGCCGTTTTAACAGCCCCCATTACAGAAATAGCGGCTAATGTATAACCAAGGAGCATAGAGCCCGTATCACCCATGAAGATTTTCGCTGGGTTAAAGTTATACCGCAAGAACCCTACTGTTGCACCTGCTAGTGCCAATGAAATACAGGCAAGGTCTGTTTGACCAAGTTGTAATGTCATAGCACAAACAGCAATACAAGCAATAAAGGAAATGCCTGCTGCCAAGCCATCAAGTCCATCGATAAGGTTTACGATATTCGTAAAGCCTACAATCCAGAAAATAGTCAATGGAGCAGACCAATATTTAAGGTATACCACACCACCCCAAGGAAGGTTGATGAAGTCTACGCGAATATCGTAAGCTACCAAAATAGCTGCCGCTATGATTTGGCCCATCAACTTAGTCTTTGGCTCAATTTGTTTAATATCATCCCATATGCCGACAAGCACAAGGATAACGGTACCAAGCACAAAGCCAAATAGTTTATGGTCATGTGGGATAGATCCATTAAAGAGGACCGATCCTATATAACCGAGGAAGATTGCTAACCCACCAAGTCGTGGAATAGCACCATGATGTACCTTGCGGGCATCAGGTTTATCTATTGCCCCAACAGCAACGGCAAAGCGTTTCACCAAAGGGGTAAGTGCAAAGGTTATGACGAGCGCCAGAGCAAAGGCCCATACATAATCGAGCACATAATCACTCATAAGACACCTCCAACAACTGGGTTAAAACAATATTAGTTCGTTAAGCTACGAATAGGTGCAGGAATACGACCACCACGTGCGATGAACTCAGCTGCACTATATGGGCTTACTTCAATGATTGGAGCATAGCCTAACAAGCCACCAAACTCAACAACCTCACCTACTGTTTTACCAGGTACAGGAATTACACGAACCGCAGTTGTCTTATTATTAATCATACCAATAGCAGATTCATCAGCAATGATTGCAGAAATTGTATCTGCTGTTGTGTCTCCAGGAATAGCAATCATGTCAAGGCCCACAGAACAAACACATGTCATAGCCTCTAATTTATCGAGGGATAAACTGCCACAAGATACAGCATCAATCATACCCGCATCTTCAGATACTGGAATAAATGCACCACTGAGACCGCCTACGTGAGAAGATGCCATAAGGCCACCTTTTTTCACTGCATCATTCAATAATGCAAGGGCTGCTGTAGTACCGTGACAACCACAAGAGGATAAGCCCATTTCTTCAAGAACGTGAGCTACTGAGTCACCTACAGCTGGTGTTGGTGCCAAGGACAAGTCAATGATACCGAATGGTTTGCCAAGACGGCGAGATGCCTCTTGTGCTACCAACTGGCCTACACGGGTAATTTTGAAAGCAGTGCGTTTAATTGTTTCTGCTACAACATCAAAGGATTGACCACGTACAGATTCTAGTGCGTGTTTTACAACGCCTGGACCAGATACGCCTACAGAAATGGCACTATCACCTTCAGTTACACCAAAGAAGGCACCGGCCATGAACGGATTATCCTCTACAGGGTTACAGAAAATAACAAGCTTAGCACAACCAAGAGCATCATTATCCTTTGTAAGTTCTGCCGTTTTCTTAACGATGATCCCCATATCGCGAACTGCATCCATGTTGATACCCGTTTTAGTAGAGCCCACACCTACAGAGCTACATACGATATCTGTAGTTGCCAACGCTTCTGGGATGGAATCAATCAAAATGCGGTCAGCCCGTGTAGCACCTTTTGTTACAAGAGCAGAGAAACCGCCGATAAAGTTTACACCTACTGTTTTTGCAGCGCGATCCATCGCTTCTGCAATAGGAACATAAGATGTTAAATCACTACCACCAGCCACTAATGAGATCGGTGTTACAGAAATACGTTTGTTAATGATAGGAATACCAAACTCGCGCTCAATATCTTCACCGGTAGACACAAGGTGTTCTGCTTCTTTCGTAATGCGATCATAAATACGATCACACAACTCTTTACCAGAGCTAGATGCACATTCAAGCAAGCTAATACCCATTGTAATGGTACGTACGTCAAGCTTGTTATCATGAATCATCTGATTCGTTTCTAAAATATTGTCGATAGATAACATAGTGCCTCCTATCCTACACGGTGCATGCTTAAGAAAATATCAGCATGTTGTGCACGGATTTCAACACCAAGTTCTTTACCGAGTGCATTCAAAGCATCTTGAATAGATGTCAAATCTTTCACATCTTCAGACTTTGTTTCACACATCATAATCATATTGAAAACGCCATCAAGAATGGTTTGATTTATAGACATAATGTTTACGCCGTGGTTAGCAAGTACAGTACTAACCCCTGCAATGATACCAACGCGGTCAACGCCGACAACGGTAACAACTAATTTCATAACATCACCTTTTCTGAGCACTACAAACTATTTGACCCATATAGGGTATTCAATAAACTATATTAATATATTATATCACATTTATTACTTTTCTACGGTGAAATCTTCATGAGTTTTCATGTAAAAACAGTATTTTACACTTCGTCGGATAATGCAGCCGTTACGATAGCCTCTCCTGCTGTCAATAATGCGACTAAACCTTTATCCCCTTTATAGCTTTCACCATAGATTTTATACAAATCCTCTGTACCGGACGGACGCGCTACAAACCAACCTGTTTCAGTTTCTACGCGAACCCCATCGATGGGCATATCCTTGTATAAAGATGTAGTGCGTATATTCGTAATAGGGTCTCCATCTACCTCTGTGGCTGTAATGGAACTTGCATTCAACTGTTTCAACTTGGCCTTTGCCGCCTTTGTACAAGCCGCATCAATGCGACCAAATCGTGGGTCACCACAACCTTCAACAATATTATTGTAGAGGCGATCAACAGTTGTGCCCATAACGGCATACATTTCCATTGCTAGAAGCGCCATTACCATGCCGTCTTTATCGGTAGTCCATACGGTGCCGTCCTTTTTAAGGAACGATGCGCCTGCAGATTCTTCACCGCCGATACCAATCTCACCATCAAATAATAAAGAGCTAAAATATTTAAAGCCTACCGGAACCTCATAAACCGGAATGTCTTTAACAGCCGCCCATTTATCAATCATAGTGGTACAAACAACGGTTTTACCTACCCCTTTATCAGTCCAACCACGGGTTGTAAACAGATAATCCGCAGCCGCTGTAAGGAATGCATTTGGTGAAATAAGGCCCTCTGCAGTAACGATACCGTAGCGATCATAATCAGGATCATTGCCAACAGCGAGATCATAATTGCCAATTTGTTTAGTTACATCCGCCATCGCATATTCAGAGGAACAATCCATACGCACCTTGCCATCATGGTCATAGGTCATAAAGCTAAAGGTTGGATCGTATTCATCATTGATAATATCCATATTGAGATTATATCGTTCTTTAATAGCACGCCAATAACCAAGGCCACTACCACCTAATGCATTGACAAGAACTTTAGGCTTCGCACTTTGAATGGCTTCCATATTGATGATGGAAGATAACTCTTCCACATATAAGCCCTTATAGTCATAAGGCACTTGTTGATCTGGTTCAATATTATCTATGCTAATGCGTTTAAACCCTTCTAATTCACAATAAGCACGAACGTACTCATTGGCGCGGGTTTCAATCCATTTTGTAATCAACGTATCTGCAGGGCCACCGTTGGTAGCATTATACTTAATGCCCCCATTATCTGGAGGATTGTGAGATGGTGTAATAACGATACCATCTGCTTTTTTATCGTGACTTTCATTATATCGAATGATTGCACGAGACACAGATGGTGTTGGAACAAAGTCCATATCCGCATCAACCATGGCAGTCACACCATTACCAGCAAGTACCTCAAGCACTGTTACTAATGCAGGCTGAGATAAGGCATGTGTATCTTGGCCCACAAAAATGGGCCCTGTCGCACCAAATTGACCACGACCATCACAGATTGCCTGTGTAATAGCCGCTACGTGTAAATCCGTAAAGGTACCATTTAAAGAGGTACCACGGTGGCCTGATGTACCGAAGGATACGAGTTGTGTCGGATCAGTTACATCTGGTGCATTGTCAAAATAGGCATCTACCAGAGTTTGTACATCTATAATATCTTGTTCTTGTACAGGCGTACCTGCTAATTTATGAGCCATAGGAACCTCCTAATCTCAAATGTATATGTCATTCATAAAATATTATATTTACACATAATTAATATGAGATGACTAATGCTTACATTTTGAATTTTACTTTTCTGATTTTACATTTTGCTTTACTTAGCGATTATGTATAGTCTGTGTATTATCCTCTTGTGTGGTACTCTTATCTTTTAACTGTTCACACACTTCAGTAGGGATAATCGGTTGTGTAAAGCCTTGCCCAATGACCTCTTGCGCATCAGTTATTAAGATGAACACATTTGGATCCGCCTCTTGAATAACCTCTTTTAATTTATTTACTTGCAAGAGATTAACGGCTACCATAACGATTTGCTTCGGCGTCCGCGTATAAGCACCAATGCCATTAATGATAGTTGCGCCACGACCAACCTTATTGATGATGCATTCACAGACCTCATCAGTACGATAGGTAATGATGAAAGCAACCTTCCGCTGATTAAAGCCGATAACCACCTTATTCGTAATGATGGTATACACATAGACACTAATAAGTGTGACCGCTACGGCTTCAAGGCCAACAACACCAATTGCAGCAACAAGGATAGCACAGTTTATGGCACTATTAATGGACCCCATTTGAAGTCCATAATATTTGCGTACAATGAGTGCAATAGGATCAAGCCCACCTGTGTTACCGCCTACGCGGTATACAATGCCAAGACCTACACCAGTAGTAATACCAGCCATCATGGAACTCAACAAAGGATCCTTAATAATCATGTCATATTGCAAGAAGTTAAATAAATCAACCATCCAAGACAGCATCAATGTGCCATACAAGGTTTTGATAACAACACGGGTGCCCAGCCACTTCCAAGCAGCCCAGAATATAGGAATATTTAAAATCATATTCCAAGAACCAACAGATAAGCCCGTTAAATAATACAAAATCAAGCCTACCCCACTAATACCAGTACTCACCAATTTGTGTGGCAATACAAAGGCATCAAGGCCGGCACCAAATATGGCACATCCAAGAATGACCATAAGGCTTTCATAGATAACACTTCTATACTTAGCGAACATAGCTTCCTCCAAATTGCCATTTCACTATAAATATTCTATAATGAACTAACTAAAACATACGCTATTTACAATACATTTAGTAATAAAACAATATGCGTATACAAATTCATCATAAACCACTTAATGGTTATTTTCAATCACTTTATAAGAGTATAAAATAAACATATAAATTGCATATATTCTGTATGTTACAAACGAGGCTATCATGAGTAAAAGTTTTGAGCAACTCGGTTGCAGTAAAATCAATATTGGTCTTGCTATTACAGGCAAGCGTGAAGATGGCTACCACGATATCGACTCTATCTTCCAATCTATTCGCCTTAGCGATTCCATTTATTTTGCTACGCATCATTCCGTAGTATTCTCCGGCGGGGCTCCAGAATTGCCTGAGTATATGCAAAAACTCGTCACTTACGGCGAAGAGAATCTTGCCCTAAAAGCATTACGAGCACTCCAAGCCTATACAGGCTGCAAAGCGGGGGCTGCAATCCACCTATTAAAACGCGTACCGATCCAAGCAGGTCTTGGTGGTGGTAGTGCTGATGCAGCTGCTATGTTAATGGGCCTCAACCGTTTCTGGGACTTGCGCCTTACTCAAGAGGAACTATTAAAAATAGGTGCTACACTTGGCTCTGATGTGCCATTCCTATTACAAGGCGGTACAGCACGTGGCACAGGTCGTGGCGAAATATTAACGTACGGAAAATCTCCAGAGCCACATTGGCTATTGCTAGTGAAACCTAAGGTTTCTGTATCTACAGCGGCTGCTTATGGACGCTTTAATGACAAATCAGTGGCAACAAAACAAACTATCGATACAGTCCAACGACACCTAGAAAACAATGACTTAAAATCAGCGTTCCTTGCTAGTGCTAATACATTTGAAGAACTACTCTTCCCAGACCACGAAGAACTTGTCATTTGTAAAGAATTCTTCACTAGCCGCGGCTATCCAACCATCATGACTGGTAGTGGTCCTACAATGGTGGTATTGCTGAACAAACCGATGGAAGCATTACAACTACAAGAAGAAATCAAAGCAGCAGGCCATGATTGGCTATCTCTTATTACAAAAACATGTACACAGGAGGACTTACCATGACAAAACGGTTACAACCAATACGCCTCGATGCGTATAAACCTCTACGCGAAGTTGTAAGTGAAACATTGCGTCAAGC
>CADFKY010000035.1 GCA_902834965.1 Veillonellaceae bacterium | reverse complement strand
TTACTGCGAAGTCGTCTTTTTGAATTGTAGCGCCTTCTTCAGCAACAACCATTTTTGCTTGTTGTTCACGAATATTGTTCAATTGTTCTTCGATTTGTTCGTCAGTTACTGTAGCGTCTTGTTTTTCTGCTTCTAAGCCTTTGTAATCGCCAAGTTTAACTTCAGGGCGTTTAGTTACAGTAGCTTTGAAAATCAAGTCTTTACCTTCTTCGAATTGTTCGCGTTCGATTTCTGGTTCAGATACTGGAACGATATCGTTTTCACGAAGTGCAGCACTGTAGTTTTGGCTAGCCAATACTTCGAATGCTTCTTCCAAGATAGCTTCTTTGCCGAAGTTCATTTCCAAAATACGGCGAGGCGCATGGCCTTTACGGAAGCCAGGGATGTTCACTTGACCTGCAATGCGTTTTACAGCTTGTTTAATGCCTTTATCTACTTCTGCTGCAGGTACTTCAATAGTTAACGTTACTACGTGTTGATCAACAGGATTTACAGTTGCTTTCATTTAAAATATGTCCTCCTCGAAGGGCAATACGCCCAAATTTCTGTAGTATATTATGCACTCCTAATAATAACATAAATGCAAGGTCAATGCAATTCTTCTCAATTTACACTAAAAGACCACCCCAAAACGGGTGGTCTTTCTATGTATTACATAATTATGCGAATTAGTTATCTTTAGCGATCAATTTGATGATGTCACGGCGAGATAAGATACCAATCAAATGGTAATCCTTGTCTACTACAGGAACATTTTTCAAATGTTGATCAAGCATAACAGATACAATTTCTTCTACATCTTTATCCGGTGTAGTTGTAATTACTTCTTCAGTCATCAATTCATGAACATGAGACGCTAATAATTTTTTAAATTGAGCATTATATTCGCCAATGCCATTGTAATAGATACTTGCGCCTAATACATTTACATAGTGAGGTACATGAGGACGTACTTTTTTGTAAAGCAAATCGCCTTCAGAAATAATACCTAATAATTTATTGTTGTCATCCACTACGGAAACAGCTGTTAAATTATATTTTACCAACAAATCAGCCACATCAGAAATTGGCGCATCTTTGCCAACAGTAACAGGGTATTTATTCATTACTTCTTGGATTTTCATAGTGAATTCCTCCTTACAAATACATCTTGCTTTATTATACTATTCGACATAATATAATAAAACTCCTTTTTTTATAAGAACATTATATAAATAATTTGTAAGTCTATTCTAATAGTATTTCTTATACTGATACTAAATCAATCTACCCTCATCATAATTATATTATTTATTCAAGAGATACAATCTATTTAAATTAACTACATCACCAATGATATGGTTCATTGCGATTAATTTTAGATGCTCTATAAATTTGCTCTACTAGTAATAAGCGTACCATTTGATGGGTAAATGTCATAGGACTAAAGGATAATTTATAATTCACGGACTTGCGCAACTCATCGCTTACTCCAAAAGCACCGCCAATGATGAACGCCATATCACTTATACCATCGACTTCTAGTTTAGCTATTGTTTTGGCCAAGTCTTCAGAGGACATCGTTTTACCGTACACATCTAACAACACTGTATAAGCATTCTTTGGAACAGCTTTTAATAAACGTTCCCCTTCTTCTGCAACGACTTGTTTACGATCTGCATCACTTGGTTTGTCTCCAATTTTACTTTCATTTAATTCTGTAATCGTAATGCCCCCGTATGGACGCATACGTTTTACAAATTCTGCTACCCCATCGCGCAAGTAAGCGTCTTTTAACTTGCCAATACAAACTACATAAAATCTCATACTCTACCTCTTTACAGATTGCATAGACACAATTTCATTAGGTTGTCCATGTTGCAACTTCATTTCCGGTCCAATGCGAACGCCACCATCTACGAGCATCTGTCCTATCGTTTGCGTAACAAGGACGGCATTATTGTTATTTTCAGAACGATGGGCCAAAATAACTTGCATAAAGTCAGGTCGCTTCATCATGAGCAAAGCTCGGGCAGCCATTTCATTGCTTAAATGACCTTCATCGCTAGCTACACGTTGTTTTAAAAATGGTTGATAAGGACCAAACCGCAACATATGAGGATCATAATTGGCTTCTAGTACTAACAGAGTCGTATCATCCATACGATGTAAGATACTATCAGAAATTACACCCGTATCGGTAACGACAGTAGCCTTATCTTTTCCAGCAAATACATTAATACCTATTGGATCAGCCGCATCATGACTAACGCCAAAAGACTCGACTACAAGATTACCAAGAGAGAGGCTCCCCTTAGTCAATTCTATTAATTGATTCTTTGGCACAATTAACTTATCTTGAATTTCACGCCACGTCCCTTGTTTCGTATACACAGGGATATCAAAACGTTTCAACAATTGTTGAAGACCTGCAATATGATCACTATGTTCATGACTGATAAAAATGCCCTCTACCTGTGCCATATCGATATGCAATTCTTTTAAACCATTGACGATACGTCGACAACTAATGCCCACATCGTGCAATATGACGGAGTTCCCTTTTTTTATTACTGTACAATTGCCTTTGCTACCACTAGCAAGAACATGGACCTCCAACGGTGAGGATTCACTCATCAAAACACTCCATATACTAAATCATAATTCTTTACATACGTCTGTGAAAGTCAATCTGTTATCACTTTCACTAACACAATCATTAATTGGTTTTAGATAATTCACTCAACCGTTCTACAAAGTATGCCATATTAGCTTCAATATCTGGTCCACGGCGGAACATGTCACCACCAACGAGGAACATCGTATCATTTCCATACAACTCTACCAGTTCATTGAGACGAGCATCTGTTACACCACCACCCGGTGCTGGACAGGCTGCTTTCATCAATCCAAATGGATGTTTAATATAAGAGGAAATTCTCTTACATTGATCTTCGGTGAAAGTAAAACGTCCACCATAGGATACAAAGATAGGCATATCTGCACCAAAGATACGTGGTAACAATCCCAATTGCAAATAGTCGGCAATACCAGATACACCAGGGCTCATAAAGCCACCAGAGTAAGCAGGATGATGAATGATTGGTAAGCCTAACTTTTCATCATTTGCTAATTTATGAAGCCATCCAAATCCCACAAGACCGGAAGCCACCATAAGAGCTGTAGCACCTGCATCTTTTGCAAAATAAGCTCGCTCTATTACGTCTGTACCATCACCAGACACATTAGCTGCATATAATGTATGTGTACCATGGGCTTCATTCATTTCACGTACCATGGCAGCACATCGTTGTACACGATCTTTAAATTGAGAGAATGACTGATTAGAAATACCGTGGTCATCTTTGATAACATCTGCTCCACCACGTGTATAAGCACCGCACATACGAGCGAGCTCTTCATTCGGTGTCCCCATCGGTTTCACAACAGCTTGAATCATAGGACGCGTTGGCGTATCCACTAATCGACGAAGCCCATGCAAGCCAAATCTAGGTCCTTTAAACACATCATATAGAGTGGAACAAAGTTCAATATCCACCACCCAAATATGTGGCTGTAACGATGAGTTACCAAAGACAACATTTAAGAATTGCGTTGCTTCTAGCGCTGTTGTATCTACAAGATATGAAATACGAGCCACATAGTAATGAGACGGATTTATCGTAACATTAGGCATAACCCCTACATTGGCATATGTGGAATCAGAACTCATAGGTTCTAATGACTCCAATCTGCCAGTGATAGTACCTTTAATGTACGGATCCGTAACAAACTCATAAGGAAACTCTATGGTTTGTTCTACCTGAACAGCCCAGGCAATGGCTTTTGCCTCTTCATATGAACTTGCTTCTATTCGATACGTAACTATAAATCGCTCGTCTTTCATAATGCGTCTCCTTTGCAATAATATTATTTAATTATATACCAAAGTAGTACACGATTCCATACAAAAAAGGCCCCACTCTAAAACTAGAGTGAGACCTTTTTGAAAGAGCGAAAACATGTATATAGATTTTTTACCTATATAAACAAGGTTTCTACCGTGAGAGACAATACATGTAATCGTATGAGAATTAATTAATTTAACTATATCTTATTGATAGAAATGTTTAGGATAACCTTTGAATCGTGTGAAGTGACGATATTTACGTGTTGCACGGTTAGGTTCATTAACTGTTTTATAACCGAAGCCATTGAATACTACATTCAAAAGAACGGCTACGATACTACCAGCTGTGATACCAGATTTCAAAAGAATTTGTGCCCAAGCTGGGAAGTGTGCATAGAATTGAGGCGCTGCCAATGGAATCATGGATACCCCAATACTAATTGCTACGAGCATCAAGTTGTAGTTACCATCGAAGTTAACTTTACCAAGGGAGCGAATACCGCTGGCAATAATCATACCAAACATTGCGATACCTGCACCGCCTAATACAGCATTTGGGATACAAGCTACAATAGCTGCTAACTTAGGGAATAAACCTAATAAAATCAAGATTACACCAGATGCGGCTACAACGAAGCGACTTTTTACACGTGTTACAGCAATAAGACCAACGTTTTGAGCAAATGCAGTGTAAGGGAAGCTATTAAGGATACCACCGATTAAAGTGGATAAACCATCAGCGCGAAGCACTGCAGCCAATTCTTTTTGGCCGATAGGTTTGTCTACGATTTCACCAACCGCAATACTATCACCTGTTGTTTCTACCATAACTACAAGCATTACAATGATCATAGAAATAATAGATGCAAAATCAAAGGTAGGCATGCCAAAGTAGAATGGTGTTACAACGGAAATCCATTGAGAACGACCTACTTCAGAGAAGTCAGTAATACCACAAATCATAGCTAGAGCAGTACCGAGGATAAGCCCTACCAAAATAGCCAGATTACCAAGGAACCCTTTACCAAATCGATATGTCAAAATAACGAGAATAAATGTAGCTACACCAAGAGCTATGTATAGTGGATCGCCGAAGTTTTTGTTACCTACGCCGCCACCCATCCAGTTAACCGCTACTGGCATCAAGTTAATACCAATAATAGTAATGATGGTACCTGTTACTACAGGCGGGAATAGACGAATCAAACGGCTAAAGAATGGTGCTACAACAAATGTAAACAGCCCGGCTACGATAATAGCACCATAAATGGTATTAATATCATGCTGTTGACCAATCAGGATCATTGGACCTACAGAAGCAAATGTTACACCTTGAATAAGAGGAATACGACCACCAACAGGACCAAAGCCTAATGTTTGAATCAATGTAGCTACACCACATGTGAACAAATCGGCTGTGATCAAACGAATTAAATCTTCAATTGGCAAATGCATGGCTTGCGCAATAATGATTGGTACCGCTACGGCACCAGCATACATGGCTAACACGTGCTGTAAACCATAAGCAAATAATTGCGGGATTGGCAACATACCATCTACATGGTTGACACCAGATACACCTTTACTCATAAGAATCACCTCATATCTTACGTTTTAGTTACTAGTAAATAATATAGTCATACTATCGTACTTGATAGAGTTTAAAAATCTCATAGACTTCACGTGGGAACCTTGATGGACAGGGGCCGTAGCCCCTACCCATTAAGCAAATATTCTATTTTTTATAACCTGTATGTTGAATCGGCAAGGACCTACGTGGTTCTCCGTCGATACGACGATATGCATTTGCAATAGCTGGTGCAATAGGGATACTAGAGATTTCGCCAATACCCTTAGCGCCATATGCATATTGTTCTGGTGTCCCTTTTTCAATAAGGCTTACATGAATTGGGGGACATTGTGTGGCTCTAAGAAGACCTAATGTGCCATATTTAGCTGTTACATAGCCATCCTTATAAGGGAAGTCTTCTGTAACTGCATAGCCCATACCCATGATAGCACCGCCTTCGGCTTGCCCAGCACAAGATTGAGGATTTACAACACGACCTACATCGTATGCTACATGTAGTTCAGCAACTTTATTATCTTCACCAATTCTAGCTACACAAGCACCATAACCGTAAGCAACGTGATTTTTTGGATGTGGTTTATCGGAGTTGAATGGATCAGTTTCACCAAGGAACTCTTCATAAATTTCTACACCATTCAATTCTTCTAAGGTCTTAGTTTCTAACATTTCTTTCAAGCGAAGACTTGCTTTACGCGTTGCTTCACCAGTGAATACTGTTTGACGGGATGCAGTAGTTGTACCAGAGTCTGGTGTACGTACTGTATCTGGACGTTCCACAAATACTTTATCCGCTGTTAAGCCAGTTGTTTCACAAAGCACTTGAGTAGCCATAGTCGCCATACCTTGACCGATACATGCTGCACCAGTACGGATACGAACTTTACCATCACGTACTTCTAAGATAACGCGACCAGTATCAGGTAAACCTACACCGATACCACTATTTTTCAAGCATACTGCAAGGCCCGTACGATCAGATGCATAATACGCATCTTTTACGGCTTCCAAACATTCTGCTAATGCAGTTTCTTCGGAGCAAATTTGGCCGTTTGGTAAGGAATCACCAGGGCGAACAACGTTTTTATAACGGAACTCCCAAGGATCCATGCCTACCAATGCAGCTAATTCATCAATGTTTTGTTCTTGACCAAAGATGGTTTGTGTTACACCGAACCCGCGGAATGCACCACCAGGAACAGTATTTGTGTAAACGCAAACACCATCAAAGGCAAAGTTATCAAATTTGTAAGGACCACAAGAGTGTGTACCTGCACGTTGAAGTACAGGACCACCTAAGGATGCATATGCACCACAGTTAGATACGATGTTCACCTTACTTGCTACCAAGTTACCTTCTGCATCACAAGCAGTAGTAATATCCATCTCCATCGCATGTCGTTTAGGATGAATATTAAGACTTTCTTGACGGGAGAAGAGAACCTTAGTTGGTTTGCCTGTGAGCCATGCTACAAGAGATGCATGATGCTGTACGCTCATGTCCTCTTTACCACCAAAGCCACCACCTACAAGCATGCTATGAACTTTTACAGATTCCTCAGGAATGCCAAGCATACGAGATACTTCATGACGATCATCGTAAACATTTTGGCTACCTGAATAGAGATGAATTACATCACCTTCACGATATGCTACAGCACATTCAGGTTCCATGAACGCATGGTCTGTTTGAGGTGTGGAATAGTGATTTGTCACTACAAATGCGGCCTCAGCAATAGCCTTATCTACATCACCACGAGATAATGTTTGACGAGTCAATACATTTCCATTTGGATGTAATTGAGGTGCATCCGGTTTCAATGCTTCTAATGGGTCTACTACAGGCTCTAACTCTGTATAATCAACTTCAACGAGAGCAAGAACTTCGTCCAAATATTTCTTCTCTGTAGTTGCTACTAATGCAATTGCATCGCCAACATAGCGAGTATTATCACCTTCTGCGATGAGTACATCCCAGTCTGGCACTAAGTGACCAGTCTTATTGAATGGTACATCTTTAGCAGTCAAAGCCGTTACACACTTAGGATGTGAAAGTGCTTTAGACACATCAACGCGATCGACTCTAGCACGAGGGAATTTAGAACGCAACGCTTTTGCGTAAATCATGCCATCCATATGGATATCGTCAGCATATTTTCCAGTACCAAGTGCTTTTTCCTCCGCATCAACGCGGTGTAAACGAGCACCTACATTACCATTTGTATCCTTTTCAGGAACTGGTAAGTTCTCACGGAACATTTTTGCTGCCAGCATAATGCCTTCTTCAATTTTCACATAACCAGTACAACGACAGATATTACCTAAAATAGCCTTTTTAACATCGTCAGGTGTAGGGTCATTATTTTCATCAATCAAAACTTTTGCACTAATAATCATACCTGGGATACAGAAACCACACTGCACCGCTCCGCATTCACCAAAAGCATAGGTGTATACCGCTTTTTCCCGTTCAGATAAGCCCTCAATTGTTACGACTGATTTACCATCTAATTGGGATAGTTTAGTTACACAAGCCTTTGCTTTTTTTCCGTCTATAATTACTGTACACGTACCACAAGCACCAGCACTACAACCTTCTTTAGTGCCCGTCAATTTCAAATCAGCTCTCAAGAAATCAATTAAACGTTGATCCTCTTGAACCTCATGTTGGGTGCCATTCACTTGAAAGCGGTACATATATAGCCCTCCTCTCATTAAGGAATACATTCACCAAGATATGATTCTAATAAGGATCCATCTTGTACCACATGGTGACCTCTAAGGATAACATCTCGAACTTTACCTGTTACGGATATGCCCTCATAAGGTATATAGTCAGCCTTTGTATGGGCGGACTCTTTTGAAAGCACATGCTCAATGTGCTTATCAACAATTGTAATATCCCCATCGCTGCCAACGGCTAACGTGCCCTTCTTCGGATACATACCGTAAAGCTTTGCAGGGTTTTCACTAACTAATTTCATAAAATCTACAGCGCTCATATTGCATTGATTTACCAACACATTATAAGCGATGATACCCCGTTCCTCTGCGCCTGGAATACCTCCAGGAATACGGGTAAAGTCATGTCGACTCTTTAATTTTTGTTCATTAAAGGTAAAGCTACAATGATCAGAACCAATCGTTTGGAATAGACCATTTACTAATGCATCCTTTAATGCCATTTGATCCTGAATTGTTCTCAGCGGTGGGCTCATCACATATTTAACACCTTCAAAATCAGGCAAATTATATCGTGATTCATCGAGCACTAAATATTGTGGACATGTTTCACAAGTCACTTTATGCCCTAGGTTCCGTTCTCGAATAACCTCTTCAAGGCCCTCTTTAGAACTTACATGAACAATATGTACAGGATAGTCTAATGCAGCACCAATTGTACTAAAGCGCTTAATCGCTTCCGATTCAATCATGGCAGGTCTTGTGAGTGGATGATTGCTTACATCTAATTCACC
>CADFKY010000034.1 GCA_902834965.1 Veillonellaceae bacterium | reverse complement strand
AACTTCTGCTTCACATCCTCCTGGATGGTCTTACAGAGTTTTACGATTTCCTCGAATATTTTTATTATATTCATTTTGAAAGTAATTTTCAGTTGCTGTGGATACATTTCCCAAAATAATTGAGCCACAAAATACTTTCACCCCATATAATTAAACCCTTAAGTACTTTCACCAGCACACAAAAAAGCACCCATACCATTGTAACGGCCCCAAAGAGTCTAACTTTTTGAGGTCACTACACATGTACGGGTGCTTTTTATTAGTTATTAAAATCAATATATTCTGTTTTAGAAGATGCCACTGGATTACCATTGGAATCAGTGGCAGGGTTAAATCGCCATGTAGAGATCTTTTCTACAAGTGCTTCGTCAAGAGCAGTGATTCCACTGGACTTTACGACTTCTATATCTCCTACAGAGCCATCTTCATTAATGGTAAAACGCACATCAGCACTATGAGCTGCGCCACCATAACCAGCAATATTAATTTGATCTAAGGACGGTGTAGATATCGCTACAGGCAATTGAAATGGAGCTGCCAACACAGAAGCTACCATACTAATTACAAACAACGCACTCAACAAAGTACACCGCAACACTTTATTCATCATATTCTCCTTATTTAGCTGTTACAGCTTGTTTAGGTAGAGTAATTGTCATCCCAATAATAGATTCATGAGCTTTTTGATCCACCCCAATAGCAGGTGTGAATTTCCACTGCATGATTGCTTTTTTTACGGCTTCATCAACTGGAGCATAACCAGAGGAACGTTCTACAAATACATTTTTAACATTCCCTTTTTTATCAATCAAGAAGCGTACACGCATATTAGGTGCGACCGTAGCTGTTTGAGGAATCTCAGGCAACTCAGGTTTTACAATTTCCACTTCTCGTGGAGATTCTAAGAACTTAGCCGCATCAGCCGTATAATTACCTAATACGCCAAAAGATGCAACAAGTAAAGCCGCCGCAGTGAATCTGAATAATTTATTCATAATAAGCCTCCTTATTAACTCGTATCTATGCATAATATCATACTAAATAAAGATGAATATTTAAAGAGCATTTTCTTATTGATAAAATTTCTCATTTATGATATATTGAACACAAGATAACTGATCGGACTTACATATCAGGTAGATATGACAAAAAATTACACAAAGGAGGTTCATCATGAGACGTAGAAAGCGTATTCAAATGAAGGTCATGATGGTACTTGGTATCGTTGCCCTCGTTGGGCCTAACCATCTACAATCTCTCATCCACTAAATGATCGTGACCCTAGCAGAAGACTGTATAACTGCCAATAGCCGCTACGTTAGTAGCGGCTATTTTTCTGTTTAAATTTAGTATCTATAAAAAGGAGGTTTATTATGAAGTTCAACCGAATCGTATTAGTCGTCGTATCATTAGCACTTATGTTATTAGCTCTTGCAGGCTGTGGTAAGGATGCAGCACAAGACAGTCAGAAAAAACTAAACGTCGTTGCCACAACGACAATGTTAACGGATTTAGTGAAAGAAATCGGTGGTGACCACGTATCTGTACAAGGCCTTATGGGCCCTGGCGTAGACCCCCACCTCTATCAAGCCAGTGCAGGTGATGTTACGGCTATGTCTAAGGCAGATGTGGTCGTATACAACGGCGTTCACCTAGAAGGCAAAATGGGTTCCATTTTCGATAATTTAACGAAACAAAATAAAGCAACCATCCGAGTGTCCGATGCCATTGATCCAGCCACATTGCTAGACTTCGACGAAGAAGATGGCGTGAAAACAAAAGACCCTCATATTTGGTTCGATGTAGCGAATTGGAAACTTGCTACCAAAGCTGTATATGAAGGTCTTGCTAAAGCAGATCCAGCTCACAAAGAGGATTTCAAAAAACGCTATGATGCATACCTTACTAAATTAGATGAAACAGATGCATACATCAAAGCTCAAGCAGAATCCATTCCTAAAGAATCTCGCGTCCTCGTAACAGCACACGATGCGTTCCAATACTTTGCTCGCGCTTATGGCTTTGAAGTAAAAGGTTTGCAAGGTGTAAGTACTGCTACAGAAGCAGGCACACAAGATGTGAATGAACTTGTTCAATTCATCGTAGATCACAAAATTAAAGCGATCTTCGTAGAATCTTCTGTACCACACAAAACAATTGAAGCCGTTCAAGAAGCAGCTAAGGCTAAAGGCTGGAACGTTGCTATCGGTGGCGAATTATACTCCGACTCCCTCGGTTCTGAAGGCACTGAAGGCGGCACATATATCGGCATGGTAAAAGCCAATATCGATACCATCGCTAAAGCACTTAATTAAACAATGATAAAAGGAGGTCTCTATGGAATGGGCCGTTGAAGTTGAAGATATGACCGTAGCCTATACGACAAAACCCGTATTATGGGACGTAGATATGAAGGTACCCATCGGTTCCTTAGCGGCCATTGTCGGCCCTAATGGGGCCGGAAAATCTACATTATTAAAGGCCATGTTAGGCCTATTAACAGTTATCTCAGGTAGTGTTAAGTTTTATATCGATCACCACTTAGCAATGGACAAACATGATTACAAGAAAATCGCTTACGTCCCACAAAGTGGCAGTGTCGACTGGGACTTCCCTACTACCGTATTAGACGTCGTACTCATGGGACGTTATGGGCATCTAGGTTGGTTCAAACGACCTAGTAAAAAGGATAAAGAACTAGCCCTCTCTATAATCGATAAAATGGGCATGAGTGACTATGTAAATAGACAAATCCGTCAACTTTCAGGGGGCCAACAACAGCGTGTATTCCTTGCGAGAGCCCTCGTGCAAGAGGCAGATATTTACCTCATGGACGAACCCTTCAAAGGCGTCGATAAAACGACAGAACACGCTATTATCTCCCTTTTACAAGAAATGAAAGCGCGCGGTAAAACGGTTATCGTCGTACATCACGATTTAAACACGGTACCTCAATATTTCGACTGGGTAACGATGGTAAACAAACAGACTGTTGCCTACGGCCCTGTAGCAGATACGTTTACGGAAGAAGCTATCGAGCGCACCTACGGCAAGGGGAGGATTGTATGACCATACTCCAATCCTATACGACGCAGATGGTACTGCTCGGCACGGCGCTCTTAGGCCTCGCCAGTGGTATTGCGGGCACCTTCGCAGTACTGCGCAAGGAAAGCCTCATCGGTGACGGTCTCTCCCATGCGGCACTCCCTGGTGTAGTTATCGCCTTCTTGCTAACGGGCATTAAAGACATTGAGGTTCTCATCGCTGGGTCCGCCCTGTCATCTATCACTGCAGCTTGGCTCATTACCATTACCGTCGAAAACAGTAAAATCAAATTCGATGGCGCTTTAGCCACTATCTTGTCGGCCTTCTTCGGACTCGGCATGGTCCTCCTCACCTACGTGCAAAGTCTAAACAATGCAGGGCAAGCGGGGCTTTCAAAATTTATATTTGGACAGGCCGCCACTATATTAGCTCGCGATGTGTACATTACATCGGCGGCTGCGCTCATCATTATCGTGTTAACTGCACTATTTTGGAAAGAGTTAAAGCTCATCTCCTTTGACGTAGAATACGCTAAAACTTTGCAAATTCCTGTCACCTTTACCCTCATTTTATATCGTTCACTATTGATCATGACCATCATCATCGGCATTCAATCAGTAGGTGCGATCTTGATCAGCTCCCTACTCATTGCACCGGCCGTAGGAGCCCGTCAATGGACAAACAAGCTAGGTACCATGTGTATACTAGCAGGATGTTTCGGCATGGTGTCTGCCATTGGCGGTACCATTTGGAGCACAACAGTACAAAAACTGCCTACAGGGCCTGCGATCATCGTCATTCTGTCGGCTATCGTACTGTTGAGCCTCATGTTTGCACCTAATAGAGGCATGTTGTGGCAATATCGTAAAAACAAACAATCAAAACAAGCTTTACTATCAGAAACCGCAAAGATAAGCCCTGCCGATTTGCAACAAAAGATATATAGAGCAGAGAGTGGACAGCCTCGCATAGGAGGTGCCCCATGACAGTACATACAGAGATTTTACTCATCGCTATTGCAGTATCCATCGCGTGCGCTATCCCTGGTGTATTCCTCGTGCTACGCCGTATGTCTATGATGGCCGACGCCATTACACACACCGTATTCCTCGGCATCGTGCTCGCATTCTTTGTAACGGAAGACTTAAACTCACCTTTGCTTCTAGTGGGGGCAACATTAGTCGGCGTAGGAACGGTATGGCTTACAGAGATGGTTCATAACACGGGCCTCGTCAACGAAGACGCGTCCATTGGTATCATCTTCCCGCTCCTCTTCTCCATTGCCATCATCCTCGTCAGTCTCTATAGCGGCAACGCACACCTTGACGTAGATACGGCACTTCTAGGGGAAATCGCGTTCGCTCCATTCGACAGATGGATTGTAAACGGTACCGACTTAGGTCCTGTATCACTATGGATTTCCCTTGGGGTAGCGGTCATCAACCTCGTATTAGTTATGCTCTTCTACAAGGAATTGCAGCTATCTACCTTCGACCCACTATTGGCAGGGCTTTTTGGCTTCATGCCTGCCCTCATCCACTACGTGCTCATGACCATGGTATCCCTTACCGTTGTGGCCTCCTTCCAAGCGGTAGGCGCCATCCTCGTTATTGGCCTCATGATCGGGCCTGCGGTTATCGCTTATTTATGGACGGACTCTGTGAAAGCCATGCTAACTAGCAGTATCATCATCGGCATGATCTGTGCCGTCATCGGTACGGAAGTTGCTTTCACCCTAGACGTATCCATTGCAGGCGCTATCGCAACAACGATCGGTCTCGCATTATTAATTGCCGTTATTTGCACGCCAAAGACAGGCTATATTGCAACCTATCGTCGCCAACGCCACTTGCGTCGTCACTATCGAGAAACGATGATGCTCTGCCACATCTACACTCATATGAATACACCTGTGGCGGCCATCGAAAACGGTATCGGCACCATTCATGAACACTTGAACTGGAAGCCAGACTATACACACCAAGCCGCATCACACCTTAAGAAACAAGGCTTGTTGTATGTAACAAATGGGTACTATATGCTGACCGATAAAGGCGTGGCGCAAGTTAAAGAAATTATTTAATTAACGTTAATCAGACACCTCTAAAATACATACTTTTCCAACAAAAAGGAGCTGAAATCAATTAAGATTCAGCTCCTTTTAATCTAAAATGCAATCCGCATTTGGTACCATTTAGCTCCACCATGATCAGACTCTGATTCGCCTTCATTTAGAAAACCAAACTTGGCGTAATAATGGATCTTTTCTTCCTTACAGGTTAGAATAACTCCCTTACGTTTTTCCTCTCTCACAAGATCGATAAACGCCTCTATTAACTGACCACCAACACCACGATTGCGGTATTCTGGCATTGTATTTAGACCAAATATCATTTGCCATGCGCCGTTAGGATTATGCAAAGAAGCATCGGCGAACATCTCATCCGTTAAGATTTCATCATCCGTTACAAAACCATCGATAAAACCAATAGGTGTATCGCCGTCGAAGGCAATTAAAAATTGACCTGCATAATGGTCTAATCGTTCCTTAAAAGCCTCACGAGGTGCCGCCTCAGCAGGAGGAAAGCAAGTTGCTTCTATATGTGTCACTAAATCTAAATCAGCGGTTGTCGCTTTTCGTATTAATATATCCATATCTTTCTCCATCGTATCTACATATCGGTTTTAGTATATACCGTTTATAAAACAAAGGCTACACATTCAATGAGTGATGTGTAGCCTTATATTAATAATCTCACAAATTACTTTCACTATAGATTATCTAGCAATTATTTTTTCGTATATTTAGGCACATTACGATATTGCATTGGTAAGGAATTCTCTTTTACCTTAAATCCGTGCTTTTCGTAAAATGGTGCATTCTTGCTATCGCCAATCATAACATTAATGTACCAGTAAGACTTGTAAGCGTCTTTCACCATTTCTAGCAAATGACCTGCAATACCTCGGCCGTGATAATCAGGATGAACTAGCACATAATTGATGAAACATACCAACTCGCTATCATCCATGACGCGGATAAGACCCACTAAACGGACGCCATCCCACGCACTAATCACACGAGAGGAATTCATGAGCGCCTTGTGTAATCGATCAGGATATTTACCTACCACCCAACGAACAGACAGAAATAAATCTGCTACCTGCTGAGGGGTAAATTTCTTTTCTTCAGTATATGTAATCTCCATAAAAGCTCCTACAACGAATCCCAAGATAGCTCTATCAATCGAGTTCCTTGCTCATATAGATAACATCGTCCATAGGGTTATGATAGTACGGTTCGCATTCAACAAAACCATGCTTCTTATACAAATGAATCGCTGCTTGCAACGGTTCAATTGTATCTAGCACCATTTCTTTATATCCAGAAGCCTTAGCATGGTCCATGATACTTTCAATCAGACGATCACCAAGAGCATGCCCACGTCCCTCAGGACGTACATAAAGGCGCTTCATTTCACAACGGGTATCGCTATGCTGATAATACGCCACCATACCGAGCACCACATCATTATCATCGATAGCTACTAATAACTCACCATTCGGAGCCGTATATTTCTCAGCAATATCAGCTAGTTCCTTATCTAAATTCTGAAAGGACAAATCGCGACCGAGCCACTGAGTATACTCTTGAATTAACTCCTTTACCTGATCTAAATACGGTTTGCCATCAACTATGTTAATCATAAAAACTCCAATGAATATAATACCTTACAATTATTTCTTCTTATGTGGTTCATGTTGAAAGATTTCTTTTACAAGCCCTTCTCCAACAATTGCACTACCTTCCACAATAAGGAACTCCGTACCTTCTTGTAAACTAGAATAATCTACATCCTCATTTATTGGCAACGCATTGGCTCGTATCGGCTGATCAAAGATAACATCTTCACCATCAATAAAGTTGATTTTAATATGCTCCTCAGTGCCTTTTACAACAATTTGAGGGCTATACTTTCCATTATTTAAATTTGGTGGGTTTGTTATCTTCTTGTTAAAGAAGATAACAGTGCAACTAATTGTAAAATCTAAATCACTCATATTAGGCCTTATCAATTACATATACCATATCGCCTGTAAAGTATATATTCATTATACAGTGAACGGGATTTCCTTCAGTCCATAACCATCCTTGGAATACAGCACGTCCCCAATTATAGGTCTCCGTAATGACCTCAAACTCACTTTCACTGTACTCCTGTTGATACTGAGGTAACTCAATTCTTTTTCCTGTAAAAGTATCTAATATGGTGCTATTAAAGACGAGAATTTCTAAATCATCAATATCACATTTCTTAAATACAATCTTAGCCTTATGAGTCTGTTCATCACCATTCTCATAAAAGAAAATATAATCAAAGGTAAAAATTAAATTATCGTCTGCGTATTCTATTTTTTGTACCCTTGCATCGTGGAGAGAATACTTAAAATACTCTCCAAAAGATCTTGTGATTTTCATATACTCCAACAATAATAATTAAAAGAACAAATTATGTCTTATATTATTATATTTATTAACCATATATAGTCATAAAAGCCTCCTGCCAAAATGACAGGAGGCTTTATTTCGGCAAATGTATAGCCAGAATTATTTGTTATTCTTATTCCCACTCAATTGTAGCAGGTGGTTTAGATGTAATATCGTACACGATACGGTTGATGTGTTGTACTTCGTTTACGATACGACGGGAGATTGTGTCCAATACGTCGTAAGGGATGCGTGCCCAGTCAGCAGTCATGAAGTCTGTTGTTGTTACGCCACGCAATGCCAATGTGTAATCGTATGTACGGAAGTCACCCATAACGCCTACAGTACGTGTAGATGTTAATACTGCAAAGTATTGGTTGATGTCACGATCAAGACCAGCTTTTGCAATTTCGTCACGGAAGATGTAGTCCGCATCACGCAAGATGTCGAGTTTGTCTTTCGTGATTTCGCCCATTACGCGAATAGCAAGACCAGGACCTGGGAATGGTTGACGCCATACGAGGTAGTCAGCCAAACCTAATTCAGAACCAAGTTCACGCACTTCGTCTTTGAAGAGGTTGCGCAATGGTTCGATAAGGCCTTTGAAGTCTACAACTGCAGGCAAGCCGCCTACGTTGTGGTGAGATTTGATAACTTCTGCTTCACCAGTACCGGACTCGATAACGTCAGGGTAGATTGTACCTTGCGCCAAGAAGTCAACGGAACCGATTTTACGACCTTCGTCTTCAAATACGCGGATGAATTCTTCGCCGATAGCTTTACGTTTCGCTTCTGGATCTTCAAGACCAGCCAATTTATCTAAGAAACGTTTTTCTGCATCGACGCGGATGAAATGCATGCCGGAATCTTTGAAAGCTGCTTCAACTTCGTCGCCTTCGTTTTTACGCATTAAACCATGGTCAACAAAGATACAAGTCAATTGGTCGCCTACAGCTTTAGAAATAAGAGCTGCTGCAACGGAGCTGTCTACACCGCCAGACAATGCTAACAATACTTTGCCATCGCCTACAGTGTTACGGATTTCTTCAATAGCAGTTTTTGCATAGTTTGCCATTGTCCATGTGCCTGTGAAACCACATACTTCGTACAAGAAGTTGTGAAGCATTTCTTTACCATGTTCAGTGTGCAACACTTCTGCATGGTATTGCATAGCATATAATTTACGCTCTTTGTTTTGCATGGATGCAACAGGGCAGTCTTTTGTATGAGCAACGATTTCAAAACCTTCAGGTACTTTTGCTACATAGTCAACGTGGGACATCCAAACAACTTGATCTTCGTCCAAGCCTTTGAACAATGGAGATGTGGTATCCACTTTAGTAGGAGTTTTACCAAATTCACGGTTGTCTGCAGATTTAACTTCGCCACCCAATGTGTGTGCCATAAACTGCATACCATAGCACATGCCAAGAACTGGAATACCAAGTTCAAAAATCTCTTTTT